>JAFSWY010000274.1 GCA_017444295.1 Selenomonadaceae bacterium
CTATCTGTATTTTGAGGAAGTTAATGAGGAACCTGTCGTACACCACTGGAAATACAAGCTTGACGATATTGATGTATCAGAAGAACTCATAGTCGATACGCTGTCATAAAAAGTCCAGTTAATTAGCGAATGTTATACTACAGAACCGAAGAAAGCAGGGTACTCGTCGTGCGCGTACTATATAAACATCGAAATTTCATGAAGGTATTCTTCCGCGATGAAGCAGCCCTCGGAGTTGATGATGAGAATATCAATTGGCCCTGATCCCCTGTGATTTTTTCTACCACGTTCAGTACAAGGACTGTCCTCATGCCGCCCCACCTCCTTCGAGGCGGGCTGCTATCAGGTCTGCAACGCGCGCCGATGCCCGGCTGTCTTCCAAGATTTCCAGCTCCGCCAGAAAAGCGGAAAGCTCTTGCTCATAAGCCTTGCCGTCAAAGTCTTCTATGGCCCGGAGCAGCACATCGTCATTTTCTGCTTTGAGGAAGGGCAGCTTGCCAAGATCCCACATCAGGCCGCCCCGCTCATCTATGTACTCCTGCAGGTCATTGACATACAGGAACACAGGCAGGTGCATATAGGCGGCATCGAAGCTCATGGCGGAGTAATCCGTCAGCAGCATATCGCAGGCGCCCAGCACCTCACTCATATCGTCCTCACGGCTGGCATCGATGACAAACTTGCTGTCCTCGGAAAGCCCCGCCGTAATATGGCGAGCTGTTAGTTGGGGATGGAGCCGCAGGACAATGACCCAGTCACCAAGGAATTTCTTAGTCAAAGTTTCCTTCAGCCTGACAAAGTCCGGCATCGTGTCCTGTCTGGCAATGCTCCTGTTCGTCCCTTGGCTTCCGCTGCGGAACGTGGGAGCATACAGCATCATCCTAGTATCCTCGGAAAGTCCGTACTTAGCCCGAAATCTCTTCCTGCATTCTTCCCTGCCATTCAGAAGCACATCCACTCTGGGGGAACCCGTACGGCAGGTTGCGCCATCGTAGACAATGGAGCGCGGTACATGCGCTTCCATCCAGTGCGAGTTGGTGATGAGTATGTCCACCATAGCCGAGTCATGGCGGCTGACCAGCTCGGCCATCCGTGAAAAGGACGCGCCCCGGTCAAGTCCCGTGGGCTTGATGTGGAGGCTGGCATGCCAAGTCTGCAAGTAAAACTGCCCTTCCCGTTTCCTGCATTCCAACTGCTTACGGCTGTTGTCCACCCATACTGCGGCGGTTGAAAGCTCGTAAGCACGATTCTGCAGGGTGTTTTTTACCTTGCGGATGCCCGGTGGGAACTCCTTTGCCATATCATCCACCAGCCAAACAAGGTCTAAATCCTGCCTGCGTTTGAGCAGCTCCAAAGCAATATATTTAGGATTGCAGGAAAAGCCCGTGGTGCCCTCGATGGTGGTGAAGACTATTTTCTTGGGGCTGATGGGATATTTGCGGCAGTAATAAAACTGTCGTGCCTGTTTCCTTGCCTGCCGCAAGCGGCTGCGGATGTAGCGGTCTTCCTTGGTCAGTTTCATCAAATTTTCCTCTTTGTCTGCTTATGTTTCACTTCATAAAGACGAAACCGAACAGGCAAAGGGGATTGCTCACTACTTGTCCAGCAAATCCAAAAACCTCTCCAAACTGAAAAGCAGCAGTTTCTGCTCTCCGGTCAGCCCTTGGGCGCAGCCTGGGATGAATTCATCCCGCCGTGGCCCTTCCCAGTCCTTCATCCACGCATCAGCAGGACGGGACATGGGAAGCTTCTCCGGCACTTCCATGCCGGGATATCTCTGGCGGAAAAGGTCACGAATCAGATACTTGCTGTCGCCGCTCCTGACCCTTTGAAGATCCAGTGGCTCGCCCAGACAGCAGCGCTCATAAGGGTCGATAAATTCCAGCCCTACAGCATCTATGGCATTAGTCAGTGCTCCTGCTGCCGATATCGCATAAGGACCGGCTATGAAGGAGATAAAATCTATGCCATCCCTGCCTCTGCGGTAGGGGGCATACACCTCATCCATAGCAACAGGATGTCTGAGCACACGCCTGGGATCCAGGAAAGTAAACCTTTCTACAAACCCCCGATAATCCCAATCCTCGGCAAGAAGCTTTGTCATGCCGCCAAATTCAGTATCGGCACAATCGCCATAGACAATACATCCCGCGCCGTCTGCCTTGGCCCTTTTCGCCATCAGATACGCCTGAGGCTCATTGGGAACGATGGGGCTGCCATCGTGGATCATCAGCTCTTCCATGGCCTGAAGATAGTCCTCCCATGCCACGTCCACGATGATGTGTTCCAATCCGTAGGCCCTGCAATATGCTGCTGCCCTCTCGGTTTCGTCGATGGTGCCCCGCGCCTACGCAGCGAGCGGTGTAAGCCTTGGTGCCCTTGGGCAGGTAGGATGCCAGAATCGCCGAATCCATCCCGCCGCTGAGGAACACCGCCGGTGTCTTCCGGGGGGGGGCAGATGTCTTTT
Source organism: Selenomonadaceae bacterium (assembly GCA_017444295.1). Classification (GTDB taxonomy): domain Bacteria; phylum Bacillota; class Negativicutes; order Selenomonadales; family Selenomonadaceae; genus UBA3796. The sequence goes on from JAFSWY010000274.1 coordinate 2,468, forward strand.
AATTGTCCCATCCACGTCCTCTGCAGTGAAACAGGGGACTTTTTCTGCCTGGGGCACGCCGGGATGCTCCCTGTGCGGCAGCCCCTCCTTGAACACTTTGTCCTTGCGATATACATACCTCACCGTCAAATAAGAGCTCATGCAATATTCCTTGTCAACCTTCATCGTCATCCCCCAGTTGTCATCACCTAGCCTGTCCCGCAAAAGCGTAGAGGAAGTTCCCTCCGTGTGGGGCAGGTAGATTACCTTTACGTCCAATCCGACCATTTCCCGCTCTGTTTTCTGCCAGCGGGGATTGCCCTTCCAGTCGTCGCCGATAAAAAGCCGGTGATAGTGGAGCATTTCCCAGCTCTTTTTCTTGTCCAGACTGTCTATCCTGATGACCTCATCCACATACTTGATCTGCCGGATGATTTCCATCCGCTCCCGGAGCGGCACGATGGTTCGCTTGTCCTTGTAGCTCGCCACCAGCTCATCGGAGTTCACACCCACGATGAGGTAGTCACAACGGGCTGCGGCATTTTTCAGGAGATTCAGGTGGCCGATGTGGAACATGTCAAAGACTCCGGCGGTAAAGCCGATGATTTTATCCTGCATTTGTTCCGCCTCCCCTGTCCAATACATCTTCCAGCAAATCCGCGACTCTCTCCGAGGCTCTGCCGTCCTCCAGCAATTCCACCCGTTGCCAAAGCTCTTTCAGCTCCTTGGTATAGGAATCCTCGTCAAAGGATTCAATGGTCTTGCAGAGGCTGTCCATATCTTCCGCGTAAGGGAATGGCAGCGCATCCAGATCGAAAAGCAGCGCGCCACGCTCGCCTGTGTAGTCCTGCAAATCATAGACGTACTCAAAGACCGGCAGCCCCATGTAGGCAGCATCAAAGGCGATCGCAGAGTAGTCTGTGACCATGGCATCCGCCGCCCCCAAGGTCTCGCACATATCGTCCTCATGGCTGGCATCGATGACAGCGGCATATTTGTCCCCCGTGATCCCCGCCGAAATGCGACGAGCCGTAAGCTGTGGATGCAGCCGTAAAACAACAACCCATGTTCCACCAAATCTCGTTTCCAAGGAGTGCTTCAGCCCGTCAAAGTCAGGCATTTGGTTCTGCATGGCAGGATTCCTTGCCGTGCCCTGGCTGCCGCTCCTGAAGGTCGGCGCATACATGGCAAGCTTCACATCCTCCGCCAAGCCGTACTTTTCCCGAAAATGTTTCCGGGCGCTTTCCCTGTCATTGATGAGAAAATCCACGCGGGCTGAACCCGTGCGCAGCATTTTGCCCTTGTATAGCAGCCCCGATGCCGCATGTTCCTCCACCCATCTGGAATTGGTAACCAAAAGGTCAATCATGCGGGAATCATGCTCCGTTACCAATTTTGCAATTTTTGAGAAGGAGGCTCCCCTCTGTAACCCTATTGGTTTCGCGGCCATGCTGGCATGCCAAGTCTGCAAGTAGAACTGCCCTTCCCGTTTCCTGCATTCCAACTGCTTACGGCTGTTGTCCACCCATACTGCGGCGGTTGAAAGCTCGTAAGCACGGTTCTGCAGGGTGTTTTTTACCTTGCGGATGCCCGATGGGAACTCCTTTGCCATATCATCCACCAGCCAAACAAGGTCTAAATCCTGCCTGCGTTTGAGCAGCTCCAAAGCAATATATTTAGGATTGCAGGAAAAGCCCGTGGTTCCCTCGATGGTGGTGAAGACTATCTTCTTAGGATTGATGGGATATTTTCTGTTGTAATAGAACTTCCGCGCCTGCCTCCTAGTCAGCCTCAATCGGCGGCGGATGTAGCGGTCTTCCTTGGTTAAGTGCATGAGTAGCGTTTCCTTTCCGATTCCTGCAGCCCCAGTGTGACGCTGTCTGCTTGACATCTACCACCAATTTGCTAAAATAAATATTAAGAAAATTCTTTGTCTATACGGAGGATGATGAAAATGGATGCCACCTTGACTGTGCCTGTCAACTCCCAACTGAAAACAGAAGCAGTTGCAATCCTTGACCATCTAGGAGTGTCACCATCTACTGCCATATCCATGTACCTGCAGTCCATCGTTCGATACGGACACATTCCTGCCGATGTGGAGTGTGCAAACTTCAACGATGAAACCTTAGCCGCCATGGAAGAGTCAAGGGGCATCGCCTCCGGCTCCATCTCCTCTAAAGGATATAAAACTGCCGAAGAGATGATGGAGGACGTCCTCAATGCTTGAGATACATCCAACGTCCAGATTCAAAAAGGATATGAAACGCATCCAAAAGCGCGGCTGGAACATTGCTTTGATCAACGATGTCATCAACAC
>JAFSWY010000275.1 GCA_017444295.1 Selenomonadaceae bacterium
CACGAACTCTGTCCGGTCTCTCAGGACCACCATGATGGCATCCGGTCCTTCCAGAGGGTGCAGCGGAACAATATGCACGAGAAAGGCATTCCCTTGCAGTTCTGCCATGTACCATGGAATCGGGCGGTTGGAGCGGAAGCCCTCCTCGATGCCCGGATACAAAGGAAAATCCTCTGACAGGACATCTTCATTTACATAAATGCTCACCGATGCATTCTTGTAAAGGATCTCGTACTTCTGGTTGACGATGATGATGCCCTCACTCAGGTTGTCCAATAGTTCCCCGCGCTGCAGGTACATCCTGGCAAAGGTGAGAGGATTGTAGCCCAGCAGGATATGACGGATGTTGCGGGAGATGCCCCATGCCAGAAGGATCCCGGCAAGGAGCACGATGACGAAGAAGCCAAGGACATGCTTGATGATCTGCGTTTGGTGCATTTCAATGTGCTTTGTGGAGGTGCTGGCCATGACAAAGCCGATGACCTCGCCATCTTCGTCCCATATGGCATGAAAGGCCCGTTTCTGCACATCGGGATCTCCGAGGTGTGTGGTGATGTACTCGCTTTTTCCCGCCAAGGCATCCACTTCGTCGCCGCCGATAAAGTGTTCCCCGATATGGCCGGGATCAGGATGGTAGAGGCGGATGCTGTCCGTGTTTGCAACCACAAGGTAATCGATGCTGATGCCGCCGCGTTTCATGATGCCGTCCAGCCGTTCGCGAAGAGCCGGGGAAAAGGAGCCCGCTTTCAGTCCCTGGATGATTTCCTGGTCATATGCCAGGATGTAGACCGTGCGGGAAAGCGTCTGGTCCAGAGAATCTTCCATCTGGGCTAGTTCCCTTGGAAGGATCAGCAAAACGGATAGTGCCGCAACGATGATTACGAGAAGGATGTAGGACGCCAGCAGTTTGGTCATGGCAGATCGCCTCCTTGGCAGATGGTTCCTGCACAAACCATAAACCAATCCTATTGCAATACTAAATAACATAAATAATTATATATAAAAAAGTTTATAAAATCAAGACGAAACTGTTTTTATTTTTTTTACCTTTCAAAGCGTTTCCTTATTTAAAAAAACTTTTCTTTTTGCGTCCCAAACTGTATTCTTTTATAGAGCATTGTGTATTGTTTTAATTCAGTTATCTTTAATTAAGAAAAGGAGAGCATGAAATGGAAAAAGTCTGTCAAAATTGGCCGGGAGAAGCCTTTGATGACACCTTGGTAAACCCGGATTCCTGGAAGGAATTCGAGGAAAATGCCAAGGCGGCAGCTGCTGAGATCTACCGCCTGCCTGACATGGCGGCTGCCAAGGCAAAGGTGGAGGAGCTTCTTCAGGAGCTGGAAGTGAACAAGACAGTAGCTGTGGGAGGCGATGAGTATCCCGCACTTGCAAAGCTGTTCAGCGATTTGAAGGCAGAGGGCAAGGAGATATATACGGACAAGTTCGAGATTGCCGAGGAGGTTCCTACGGCGGATCTTGGCATTTCTACGGCAGAGTTCTGCATTGGCGAGACCGGAAGCCTTTGCGTGGACAATTACTCCTATGAGGCACGTGTCACGAGCATGATGCCCATTACGAACCTTGTATTCGTGAATGCCAATTACACGACCAAGGACGTGGATACGGCATTTCAGGTCATCTCCAAGGTGTTTGACAAGGGTTATATGGGGTTTGTCACCGGCCCTTCCCGTACGGCGGATATCGAGCGCGTACTGAGCCTTGGCGTGCATGGCCCGAACCGTCTCATCATCTTCGCGATGGAGAGCGGTCTGGAAAGGGGGAGTAACTGATGGCAGTAGAGCATCGTAACTTACATAATGAAATCAAGGAAAAATTGCAAGACGATATCATGCAGGATGCCCTGTCCCGTTTTGCAGACCAGTATCCGGGGGCACGCCTGAAGTCTTATGAGAATGTAGAGAGCATCGATGCCCTGCGCGACAGACTCCGGGACATGAAGCTCTATACCGCTGACCACATCGAGAAGGTGGCGGATGATTTCGAGGCTCAGGTAAAGGCTCGCGGCGGCCAGGTTTACCGGGCAAAGGACGGCGATGATCTCAAGCAGTGCCTCCTGAAGATCTGCCAGGAGAACCATGTGCAGCGTATCGTCAAGTCGAAATCCATGGCAACAGAGGAAATTCACCTCAATAAATTCCTGGAAGCACAGGAAGTGGATGGACAGAAGCTCCATGTGCGCGAGACGGACCTTGGTGAGTGGATGCTGGCAGTGGCAGGGCAGAAGCCTTCTCACATGGTTATGCCTGCTATCCATCTCAACCGCCAGCAGTGCGCGAAGTTCTTCTCCAAGGA
>JAFSWY010000276.1 GCA_017444295.1 Selenomonadaceae bacterium
CTCCACAGTCTGGCTCCGCATAAAACCGATGCCGAGCATGACCTTTTGGAGAGCCGAGTAAATCTTGCCGTAGTTGCCGTCCTTGGTCATAATGTGAATCCGCACCGTGATGCGCCGCTCCATTTCCTCGCCATCGGCTACAATAGCCGGGACATCGGAGATGATGCTGTAGACGAGGATGGGATAGCTGCCCGCGTTGGGACTCACGCCCGGATAAATGCAGCGGCATCTCCTGTCCTTGACGAGCAGGGATGTCAGTTCCCGCGAGGACGTGAGTGCTTGGTACACCTTTTCCTTGATGGTCATTTCTTCCGGATCGCCTCCCGTACAGCATCCACGATTTTCTTCTTCACCGTTTCCCGCTTGGCATCCAGGGCAGGGTACAGGAACGGTCGATTGATTTTCGGGCTGAATTCCACGATTTTCCCATAGTACAGACCGTCCTTTGCCTGGGCGTCAGCCACGATGCGGTATTCCTTGCCGCCTCTTTCCTTCTCGGCATGGATGGAATCCCGGAGAGCGCCCTTGACCACACGATTGTCCATGCCGTCGTAGACAGGGCATCGCTCCTTGGCTTCCTTCATCACGATTTCCACTCCCTCCGCAAGTGCGGTCTTGGCGGCGTTCTCTGCCGCCTCGCCCAACTCTTTCAGGATGGTCTCGGCGGAATCAAATCTGTGCCTGGCCATCTTCCACCAACTCCCTGACCTCCAAGACGAGGTACTGCCGATTGCAGCGGAAATCGTAGGGCGGAGCCGTGATCTGGAATCTGTGGCTGCGCCATTGAATCTGGTCTGTTACTTCCACATCGTCCCGGTAGCGGATAACGACGCGGTAGTTTACCTCGTCCACTTTCTCCGCATAGCCGTCGGAGATTTTGGCGGCATAGGGGAGAATCTTTGCCCAGACGGTATCCACCTCTTCCACGCCCTGCTCCACAAGGTTCCCTGCTTCATCCTGCACAGTCACGGGACGCAGGATTCTGATTCGTTGCCGTAGTTCATTGAGTGAAATATACATTTCGCATGCCTCCAAAAAAAATTTCCTTTGAGGGTGATTTTTTCCATTTTTCCTGCATGTATATGGGTGAAAGGATGTGGTTTCAATGGCTATGAATTCCATTTGCTTATCCGCAGAACATGGCATGCAGGAGGCATCGTATATTGCCGCAAGGGTTCCATCCTTGCAGGACAACGGGTGCTCCGTGTCGAAAATTAGAGATGCCAATCCCAGATGCCAGAGGTATCCCGCAATGTTCCTGTACAGCAAGACCAGCTACCCAAAACGATTGCATACGCAACAATGCCCGTATGCCAGCCGCATCAAGAAAGAGAATGTCGTGTCAGTGCATGGGATGAATGAGGCTGCACCCTCATGCCAGCCCTGCTTCCAGTGCTCCAAACTTGGCAGAATGTACCGGAAGGAGCGTAGGGGCATCGAAGCATTTTGCAGGAAAAACCAGTTCTCGTGCCAGTGGAAGGACGGCTACATCCAGATCGATGGCTCCGTGGAATCCTGGAGGATTGTCTATTCCCGCAGCCAGAGCCGGATTGCCATTTATCACCAGAACAACACCCTCTACAAACCGAAAACGACGGATTTCCCATATGAAACCATCGACGGGTATCACCGTCAGCATTGGCAGTTCCGCTCGATTCTCTCCGCACTTCGCGCCATGCTGAGCCACCAATGGTCATATCTTGAGCGGGATGGGCTACTTGTGGGCATGAAGCAGCATGTCAGTTCCTTGCTCCCCCAAAAAACGCCAAGGCCAGGGCTGTCCAAAAAGAGGAAGAGAAAGGAAGCCCGCGCAGCCAAGCATTTCGAGAATCGGCAAAAGGCCATCCGTGTGCTGAAGATAATCGAGCAATGGGAAAGGTAGGCGTGTGCGCCGTCAGAATTCCTCCTTGCGAATTCCCATAAGCAAGGCTCGCAATGTAAGCGTCAATGCCCTATGGTCAGCCTCGTCCCGGTGTTCATAGAAGTATGCCAAGGCATAGAGGACAGCGGTTTTGGCAATCGCTCCGTGTGCTTTGAACTCATCCTCGTTGAGCCTTGCCACGTCCATGCACAGGCTCTCTGCCGCCCGGAGCAGCTTGCGGACGATATCGTCCTCGGCATCATGGTCAATCCGCAGATATTCCTTGGCTTCAGCAAGGGTAACAATCAATAGAAGCACCCCCAACTGCAAAAAGGGACATCGATGAAGATGTCCCCTCTTTGCAGGAAAAATTATTTTTCATGTCGAAGTTCGTGGTGTTAC
>JAFSWY010000277.1 GCA_017444295.1 Selenomonadaceae bacterium
CACTGATTCATTCAGCCGCCCATCTTGACACATCTTGCGTGTCCTCCCTGTGTCGACAAATCCTCGACATAGCACCACTATGACTGCGGTTTGTCTCCTTGGGAGATACACGCAATCTGTGCCAATCTGGACGACTTCATTTAATCAGCTTTTCCTTAAGCATCTTCTCGATCTCCACCCCCGGCTGGCTGAAGCCCCTGCCCATGACCTCATTCGCCGACATGATGATCATGAAGGCATGGGTATCAATGGTATCGGTGATCAGCTTGATCTTTGCCACCTGGGTGAGGTTCACCACCACGAAGACCACATTCCGCTCCTTGCGGGTGAAGGCCCCCTGCCCATGCAGGAAGGTGACGCCCCTTCCCACCACCGTGATGATCGCCTCGGCAATGGGCTGCGCCCTGTCGGATATGATGAGCACCGCCTTGCGCTTGTTGAAGCCTGCAATGACCTTATCCGTGACCTGCGCGTTCACGTACATGCAAATCAGGGTGAACATGGCAGGTGCCACGCCGAAAAGGAATCCTGCCACGCACATGACAAGGCAGTTGAAGGCGAAGATGACGCCGCCCATCTGGAAGGAATAGAACTTCTTCACGATGGCTCCCACGATATCGAAGCCTCCCGTGCTGCCGTTCATGCGGAACACGATGCCGTATCCCACGCCGTTGAACACGCCGCCGAAGATCGCCGCCAGCATGAGATCGTTGACGGGCGCATAGGCATTGAGGAAGGTCGTCGCATCCAGGCACACGGAAAAGATCACGGTGCCGATAATGACATCAATGGTATATTGCCTGCCCAGTGTCCTATAGGCCGCAAAGAGGAGCGGTATATTGTAAAGGAGGGTCTGGGCACCGATGGGCCATGCGGCGAGATAGTAAAAGATGATGGCAATGCCCGTTACGCCGCCTGTCAGGAGATGGGATGGCACCAGGAAGAGGTTGATGGAGCAACTGGCAATCAGGCAGCCCAGCGTAATGCCCATATAGCGCAGCAGACGGTGGCGCATCATCCTGAGATGTATCATTTCTCCAAACCTCGTATCTTCACCGGCCCATGCTCCGGCATGGCACTGGTGTCAATCTCCTTTTCCCCTGCCAGAAGGACCGAAAGGTCACTGGAGACATCATCCTCTTCCGCCCTTCTGTCCGCCTCCTCATCCGTGAGGGGAAGGCTGGTGATGCGAAAGGACAGCAGGCTCCCGTTTTCGGAGTCCACTTCCAGCAGCAGGCGCTCCCGGGGCTTTTCCGGATGCTCATAGATGTAGTATATCACACCATCGAGCATCGTGCGCCCCTTTTCTCCATAGGCGGTCCTGATCTTATAGGACGTTGCGCCATACCGCACTCCTGCCCGCGCCTGATAGTCCCTGTCACGGATGAGGATATCCACCACCTCTCTTTTGCGGACAGAAACCCCTACATCCATCCCTTTGGGGAAGGAATAATAAACGACACCAATGCCGTAGACACTCACCTGCTTGTCGAAGCTCGGCTCGCCAAAGGCCGCAAGCATCTTTTCCCCGGAATCCCCCAGATGGATTCCCCGACAGGAAAAATCGCTGTCCTCCAGATGGGCACTTTCCTTTGCTATCCCATGGATGGGCAGGGCTCCCAACAGGAAAGCCACAGCGCATAGGGCAGCAAATATCTTTTTCCTCATGATCTGCCATCCCCGCAATCAAAGGCAAAGGCAAAATTCCCCTGCCGGAACACTGGGATTCCCTTTCCATCCCGCGTGGTGCCGACGATGGACAGATCCCTCGAGCCCACCATGAAGTCCTCGTGCAGGAGGGAGTCATTGACACCGTGCTGCAAGAGCTCCACGGATTCCATATTCTCCCCGCCCTTGATGCAGGTAGGATATGCTTTGCCCAGTGCCAGGTGGCAGGAGGCATTCTCATCGAAGAGGGTATTGTAGAACAGCAGCCCGCTTTTGGAAATCGGCGAGTCAAAGGGAACCAGGGCCACCTCTCCCAGATAACTGGAGCCCTCGTCTGTTCCCAGAAGTTCCTTGAGTATCTGCTCCCCCTTCTCCGCCTTGTAATCCACCACTTTTCCGTCCCGGAACACCAGCTGGAAATTCTCGATGAGATTGCCATGGAAGTTCAGGGGCTTTGTGGCGGCCACGGTCCCATGAACCCCATCCCGTTTCGGTAGGGTGTAGATTTCCTCTGTGGGCATGTTGGCCACGAAGCGGATGCCCGTGTCGGAATACTCCGCCCCGCCTGCCCAGATATGGCCCTCCGGCAGTTCAATGACCAGATCTGTCCCCAATCCATTCGTATAGTGAAGGGATTGGAAGGCATGGTCGTTCATGAAGTCTGCCGCTTTTTTCAGGAAGGCGGTGTGTTCCTCCCAGGCCCGCACAGGATCCTTGGTATCCCCGATCCGCACGGTTGCATAGATCTCCTTCCAGAGGCGTTCCACCGCATCCTCGGCGGAAAGCTTCGGGAATACCTTCTTCGCCCAGTCCCGTGTCGGCACAGAAATCACGCACCAGGTGTTCTTGTTGCTCATGAGGCGGGCGCGGTATTCCATAAGAGCAGCGCCTGCCGCCTGGTTCGCCAGTGTGAGCTTCTCCGGCTCGATATCCTTGAAGATCTCGGGATTCCTGGCAGCAATCGTGACAAAGGCAGCCCCCTGCTTTGCATAGTCCTCATAGAAAAGGCGCCGCCATTCGGGAAATTCCGTAAACACGGCCTTCTCGGCCATACCAAAGCGCAGATGGGAAAATTCCTCATCGCTCCAGGAAATCACCACATCATGCGCCTCCGCATCATAGGCCTCCCGTGCAATGCGCCTGGCGAAATCCGCGCACTCGATGGGAGAGTTGATGACAAGCATCTGCTCCTTCTGGAGATTCACGCCGGTGCGCACCACCAGACGGGCATACTGTTCCAGCAAAGTTTTCCCTTCCATCCTCTCACACCTCATCCGTGTCAAAAATCAAGGTCACCGGCCCGTCATTGACCGACGCCACCTGCATGTCTGCCCCGAATTCCCCATGCTCCACGTGAAATCCCCGCGCCCTGCACTCCTCCATGAATCTCCCATAAAGGGGTATGGCCAGCTCCGGCTTCGCCGCATGGGAAAAGCCCGGTCTCCGGCTCTTCAGGTCGGCATAGAGCGTGAACTGGGAAACCACGAGGATCTCCCCTTCCACCTGGGCGAGGCTGAGGTTCATCTTTCCCTTTTCATCCTCAAACACGCGGAGATTGCAGATTTTTTCTGCCAGATGGACCGCTTCCTTCTCCGTGTCCTCCGGCCCGATGCCCAGGAGCACCAGATATCCCCTGCCAATCCTTCCTGCGACCTCCCCGCCGATGGCAACGGAAGCCTCACTGACCCGTGTCGTCACAGCCTTCACTGCATCATCCCCTCATCTCTCATGCACGGTTCCAGAAATTCCACCACTTTTTTATAATAGGCATCATGTGCTGTCTGGCTGGCGGCCCCGTGAATGGAATCCGGCGCAAGGAAGATCTCCTTTTTCGGCGACCAGCACGCCTCATAGAGCAAATCCGCCATGTAGGGCGGCACCAGGGTATCTTTCTCCCCATGAATGAACAGGATCGGCATCCTCACACGATCCATGACCTTGATGGGAGCAGCATGCCTCAGAGAAAAGCCTGCCAGATGCTCGCATCTCCAATCCAGGAGATTCATGGCAGGGAAGGCAGGCAATCCAAAGGAGTCCTCCAGGCGCAGGGCCAGCAGGTGGTAGGCACTGGTAAAACCGCTGTCCTCAATGCAGGCAACGACATTCTCCGGCAGGTTCCCGGATGCCGCGGCCATCATCACTGCAGCAGCCCCCATGGAAACCCCGTGAAGGGCAATCCTCGCCTCGGAATAGCGCCTGACAATCTCGCTTGCCCAATGCCCTATATCCCTGCTCTCCATGTATCCCATGGTCAGGAACTCGCCCTCGCTGTCCCCCGATGCCCGAAGATCCGGCGTGAGCACATGATAGCCCATGGAGAGATAGGTGGAGGCTATGTACCATGAATTCTGCTGGGTACAGCCGTAACCATGGGCCACGATGACCCAGCGGCTGCTGGCCTCCTCCGGATAGAAATGGGTTGCCTGCAGCAGGAGCCCATCATCCGAGCGTATCTTCCAGACCTCATGCTCCTCATCCGGCTTCGTGAACTGGCGGCTTTCCGGCGGCATGAGCAGCGCATAGGCCCTCGGCGGTGCCTTGGGATTGTCCGCCTCCCCTCCGCGTTCCAGCCCGAACTGCACAATATAATTCCCAATAAAATATCCTGCCATGGTACACCAGAACGCCGTCACCAGGACAGCCGTCACCAGGCAGGATACGATAATTTTTTTCATAATGAACTCACCCGATAACAAAAGTGACTCCATCATAACACATAGTTCAAATTTTGCCAACGGCAAAATCTGCCAGCTCTCTTACTTCAAGCTCTGGATATACTGTTTCAGTTCTTCCGCAGCTTTTGTGACACGGGAGAGATTCGCCGTGATCTCCTGCGTGGATGCGGCCTGCTGCTGGCTGATGGATCCTGTATTCTCAATGGATTTCGATATATCATCCACCGCCTGGTTCATCTCATTCAGCGTGGCCTGAATCTTTTCCGTCGCCTCCCTGGACTGCTCCGCAAGCTTGCGAACCTCCTCCGCGACAACAGCAAAACCGCGCCCCTGCTCGCCGGCACGCGCTGCCTCGATGGCGGCATTGAGGCCCAGCAGGTTCGTCTGCCCTGCAATATTCGTTATGAATTCAATGACCTTTATGGTATCGGCGTTTTTCTCCTGAAGAAGCTTTGCCTGTGCCACGGATTCCTGTCCAAGCCTCGCCAATGAACTGGCACTCTCTGCCACCTGCTCCACTGCCTGAAAAACCGTCTGGGTCGAGAGCACGATATCATCGATGGATGACGACAACTTGATATGCATTTCCTCCTGCCTGATGTCCTCAGATGATGCCATAACATAATTCCTCCCCTAAATTGCTTTGTTTCTTGCGATTCCACATAAATATAGCTTTCGACACGTCTCCGAAAAAACCTGCAAGTGAATAAAGTTTTTATGAAAAAAACCGGCTTGCACGGCGATAGCCCCAATGGTACAATAAATTCCAAAAAATGATTGGAGTGCGAACAAGATGAACGGCAACCTAAAACTGTCCACATTGGGACACACATGGATCCTCGACATTGACGGCACCATCGTGAAGCATAACGGTTACAAAATCGATGGCAGGGATACGCTGCTTCCCGGCGCCAGGGAATTCCTGCAGAACATCCCCGAAAAGGACATGATCATCTTTCTGACCTCAAGGACCGAGGCCTGTCGTCAAATGACGGAATCCTTCCTGAAAGAGAACGGTATCCGCTACGAGCATATCATATTCAATGCCCCGCCCGGAGAACGGATCCTCATCAACGATGACAAGCCAAGCGGCCTTCCCATGTGCATAGGCATACGAACCCGGCGGGACAAATGGGCAGGCATCACCGCATCAGAGGATCCCTCCCTCTGATGCCGGGTCCTTCCTCAAACATCCTGCAGGCTCACGCGATGCTCCCTGAGTTTCCGCTCCAATATGGCCTTGCGCTTTTCCATATCCTCCAGATCCGCCTTCTCCTCCGGGGAAAGCCCGTCTTTTTTCCGAAGCTTGTCGCACTTCATCGCAATATGCAGCAGCTCCCCTTCCAGTTCCCAAAGAACCGATGCCATAAAAATTCCTCCTGTTCCCCCCAAGTCAGCCCGGCGGCCACTGCATAGAACGTCCGCCCAGAAGGTGGAAATGCAGGTGCTTCACGGTCTGGTTGCCGTCCTCGCCTGTATTGGCAACGACGCGGAATCCCTTGGCATCCACGCCCAGGTCCTTCGCAAGCCTTGGCATGACATCACAGAGGATATGCCCCATGAGCTCCTTGTCCTCCGCCTGCAGCGCCAATACGCTCTCCACATGCTTCTTCGGTATCACAAGGACATGCACGGGAGCCTGCGGCTCCAAGTCCTTGAAGGCAATCACCTGTTCATCCTCATACACGACTGTGGAAGGAATCTCCTTCTTCGCAATCTTGCAAAAAATGCAATCTGCCATATCTGCCACTCCCATCCCTCATATCAACAGCCAGCAGGCTGTTTTTTCTTTTCCATGTATCTATTCGACCTCGGATGGAAAAATCCTTCCCCAAACGCCATCCTTGTACAGCTTTTCCAAAGAAACCATGGAAATCCCGCCCAATTCTGCCCCATCGGCATCCGCATACACACGGATGTAATTGTCCGTCAGTCCATCGGCGATGCCCTCGTGGCTTGTCTCGAAAAGCACCCGCATCTTCCTGCCAAGGAATCCCCGATGGAACTCCTCTGCCTTCCGCCTTGCCAATGCCTGCATGCGATGCACCCGCTCCTTCTTCACGGGCTCCGGCACCTGTCCCGGCATGGAGGCCGCCGGGGTTCCCTTGCGGCGGGAATAGGGGAATACATGCATGCGCGAGAAGTTCATCCTCCCGGCGAAATCCAAGCTCTCCTGAAAGAGTTCCTCCGTCTCCCCGGGGAAGCCCACAATCACATCCGTGGAAATGGCAATCCCAGGGATCTCCTGCTCCACCCGACGGATGAGCCTCCCGAATCCCGCCGTGTCATAGTGGCGGTTCATCGCCTTCAGGATGGCATCCGATCCGGCCTGCATGGGCAGATGCAGATGGGCACAGAAACGCTCCGCATCTTCCCTCATCAGGGAAAAGAGTTCCGGCGACAATTCGATGGATTCCAGGGAACCAAGGCGCAGGCGCTTAAGCCCAGATACCGCCAGCACCTCGCGGCAGGCATCCGCCAGGGTCACATGTCCGGGCAGATCCTTTCCATAAGCCCCCAGGTGGATACCCGTCAGAACGATTTCCTTGAACCCCGCCCCGGCCAGCTTTTCCGCCTCGCGCCGGATATGGGAAAGCTGCCGGGACTTCACCGGGCCGCGGGCATAGGGAATGATGCAATAAGAGCAGAAATTCTGGCAGCCATCCTCGATTTTCAGGAAGGCACGGGTGCGGGTGGGCATACCAAAAAGGGGGATGTCCTCGAACTCCCCCTGCTCCATCACGTCGGCGACACCGTCCAGCAATCCGTCCTCCCGTGCCGCCTGCTCCACATAATCAACAATCTTCGCCCGGTCCTTCGTCCCAAGCACCACACGGACCCCATCCAGTGCCTTGATTTCCTCCGGCGACACCTGGGCATAGCATCCCGTCACAGCAATAATGGCGGCATCGTTCTGCCGCCTCGCCCTCCGAATGAGCTGCCGGGACTTGCTGTCCCCCAGGCTCGTGACAGAGCATGTGTTGATGACGTAGACATCCGCAGTCTCCGAAAAAGGGACAACCTCATACCCCCTCTGCCGGAAGAGCCCTTCCACGGTTTCCGTCTCGAACTGGTTGACCTTGCACCCCAAGGTCGCTAATGCAACGGTTGGCATTATCCCAAATCTCCCTTTTCATACTGCACGATTGCCAGTGCTGCCACTGCCGCCGTCTCGGCCCGAAGGATGCGCGGCCCAAGCGTCACGCTGATGCCCCCGCATCTCTTTGCGGACTCTGCCTCCTCCGGCGCAAATCCCCCCTCGGGGCCTATGAGCATCAGGCAGCGGCCAGCGTCTGCCCTTTTGAGGCATTCCCTGACAGATTGCTTCCTCTCGTTCTCATAGCAGAAGAGAAGCAGCCCCTCCTCTTCCCGAACAGACTCCAGGAATGAGGAAAGCTCCACCACGGGAGCCACTTCGAGAAGCACCGTGCGGCCGCATTGCTTCGCTGCCTCATCGGCGATCTTCTGCCAGCGGTTCCGGCGTTCCTCCCTCTTTTTTGCATCGTAGCGCACCACGCAGTTCCGGGACATGATGGGCACGACCCGCCTTGCCCCAAGCTCCACGGCCTTCTGCACCACGAAGTCCATCTTGTCCGCCTTCAACAGACATTGGGCAAGGGTGATGTCCGCCGGGGATTCGGTGTCCATCTCCAGCCGTTCCTTCAGTCGCATGGTCACGGCCTCCCTGGTGAATCCCACCATCTCCATGCGGGCCACCCGGTTCCTGTCGTCCACCACCACCATCTCATCCCCTGCCCTGGCGCGCAGGACATGCATGAGATGATGGGCATCCGTCCCCGTGATCTCGATCTCTTTTGCCAGCTCCCCCTTGTAGAAAAGCCGCCTCATGCTTTCTCTCCCAGGGTGATGACCATCACAGCCCAGCCGCTGTCCTCCACCACTTTTTCAATGGCGAAGCCATGGGCCAGCGCCCCCGCCGTCACATCGGCAACGCGCTCGGAAATGATGCCTCCTGCCAGCAGCCGCCCATCGGGGTTCAGATGCTCCTCCAGCTCATCAAAGAGGCACAGGATGATATCCGCGATGATATTCGCCACCACGATATCCGCCTTCCCCTCAAAGGATTTCAGGATATCGCTCTGCCCAACGGTGACGATATCCTCCACATGATTCTGGAGGACATTTTCTTCGGCAATCCGAACCGCCGTGGGGTCGAAGTCCATGGCCGTGACCTTCGAGGCCCCCAGCTTCGCCGCCGTGATGGCCAGCACGCCGGAGCCTGTCCCCACATCAAAGACCGTCATGCCGCCTCTCACCAGGGACTCCAGTTCACGAATGCACAGGGCCGTCGTCGGATGCTGCCCCGTGCCGAAGGCCGCCCCCGGGTCAAGCTCCACCACGATATCATCGGGACTCGCCTCGTAGTCCTCCCAGGAAGGCTTGATGACGATGAGGCCGCCGATCTTCTCCGTATGGAAATACTGCTTCCAGCTCTCCGCCCAGTCCTCGTCCTGCACCTCATTCCATGAAATGGCACAGGGGCCGCTGGCGATGCCGGACTCCGCCATGGCCTTCACACGCTCCTCAAAGGAACGCAGCTTCTCATCCAGCTCGTCATCCACGGGAAGGTATGCCTTCACCGTGACCACATCCGTCTGGTCCGCCCTCGGAATATCCGTATAGTCCCAAAGCCCCGAATCGATGTAGTTGTTAAGCAGCTCCGGGTCCTCAATGACGACGCCGGAAGCCCCCAAATCGTGAAAGATCTCCGCCACAAGCTCGGTTGCCTCATGGGAAGTTCGAATGCTGACCTCTGCCCAGTTCAAAAAACATCTCCCCCATCCGCTCCATGCATTTCACTCACGAGGAGGCTCCTGCCTCCCTTATGAGTGTACAGGATTTTGGACAAAAAGAAAAGCAATAAATACAATCTCTTATCCTTTGCCTGCAAATGCCAGGGACGCGCTCCTTTCGAGATGGCGCTTCCCGTAGAATTTCAAGAGCATTGCCGCAATGAAATTGACGATGAAACATGCGGCGAAGAAATACAAGGTGGCATCATAGCCGCTGGTATTCTCCCGGAAAATAGCAATGATCATGGGACCGGCGATACCGGCAAGGCCCCAGGCGGTGAGCACGCGCCCGTGGATGGCGCTGAGCTGTTTCGTCCCGAAGAGATCGGAGAGATAGGCGGGCATGCAGGAAAATCCTCCGCCATAGCAGGAGATAATCAGCAGCACCAGTGCCTGGAACACCATGACATCCTGTGTCCCGGCCAGCTGGTAGAAGGCCGCGATCTCGATCAGGAAAAAGGCCGCATAAGTCATCCCCCTGCCAATATAGTCAGAAATGGAGGACCACAGGATGCGCCCGGCGCCATTGAGAAGACCGATGATGCCCACCATGGAAGCGGCCTGCATGGCATCCATTCCCACGACTTCCTGTGCCATGGGGGAAGCCACGGCGAGGAGCCCGATGCCGCAGGTGATGTTCACGAAGAAGACCCACCAGAGCGTCCAGAACTGCCAGGTCCTGACCGCCTCATTGGCAGTCATGCCACGCTGGATGGAGGTAACCTTGCCCTTAGCCTCCTGTTCGACGGGAGGCTTCAGGTAGAGGGAGGATGTTCCCATAATGGCCATGTAGACCACGCCGAGAATGATAAAGTTATTTGCCAGACCGTAATTTGCGGCAAGATGCTGCATGACAGGGCCGGCGATGAGTGCGGCAAACCCGAATCCCATGATGGCCAGCCCGGTTGCGAACCCTCTATGGCCGGGGAAGTATTTCACCAATGTGGACACCGGTGTGATGTAGCCGATCCCAAGCCCCATGCCGCCGACAATGCCATAGGCCAGATAGAGAAGAGGCAGGCTTCGCTGCTCCACAGCCAATGCTGTGCCCAGCATCCCGGCGCCAAACAGGCAGGTTGACAGCAGCCCGCTTTTCCTGGGGCCGATCTTCTCCACGAAGCTTCCCAGGAAACCTGCGGACAGCCCCAGGAACAGTATGGCCAGCGAAAAGGTCCAGGTGGCATCCTTCAATGCAATCCCCATTTCCTCCATGATCGGCCGCGTGAGCACGCTCCAGGCATAAACACTTCCAATGGAGATATGGATTCCAACGGCAGACAAGGCGATCAGCCAGCGATTCCTCATAAACAGCTCCCCTTTCCCTTCCAGAGAAACAAAAAACGCCTGGGCATTCTTTTGCCCAGACGGTCGGCCTTTCAGCTTTTTCGACGCACGTGGTTGATTCCACATTATCCGTCAGCATCGAAAGCTGTTCTATTCGATTTCGCCTTCAGTATACATGGTTTATGGCAAAAAATCAATAGGATATTTATCTATTATCTGGAGCCTTTCTTATTGGTAAAAAGTCGCTATTTCTATGTTTGTGCCTTATTTTTGATGTGGGAAGTTTGAGTTTTTTCTTCCAAATTATTGATAAATTTCCCAAAAGGGTTTATACTGGAATAGTAAGAAAATTTCATCTATCGATAGGGAGGAACAGGCATGAAAAAGTATGAGTTGTTCATCAACGGCGAGTTTGTCCCCAATGGAAACCGCGAGATGATCCAGGTCATCAACCCGGCCACCGAGGAAGTGATCTCCGAAGTGCCCAAGGCAACGGCAGAGGACGTGGAAAAGGCTGTCGATGCCGCCTATGAGGCACAGAAGGAATGGGCGAAACTTCCTGCCATCGAGCGCGCAGGCTATCTCTATGAGCTGGCCGACCTCGTGAGCAAGAACCTCGACCTCTTCGGCAAAATCAACGCCGAGGAAGTCGGCAAGCCACTGGCGCAGGCAAAGGCCGAGGCCAGCTATCTGCCGGACTACATCAAGTATTTCGCCGGCATGGCACGCCATATCAAGGGCGAGGTCATCACCAGCGACCGCCCCAACGAGAACATCTTCCTCTACAAGGTCCCCATTGGCGTCGTGGCGGGCATCATGCCCTGGAACTTCCCCCTGTTCCTCATCGGGCGCAAGGTTGCCCCTGCGCTCATCGCCGGCAACACCGTCGTCCTGAAACCCTCCAGCGACACGCCGAACGGCTGCTATGAGTTCGCCAGGCTCGTGGCGGAGAGCTCCCTGCCGAAGGGCGTCATCAACGTCATCTCCGGTGCCGGTTCCGTCGTGGGCCAGGGACTCTCCGAGAACCCGAAGGTGGGCATGGTCAGCATGACCGGCAGCGTCTCCGCCGGCGAAAAGATCATGGCTGCGGCCGCCAAGAACATCACCAAGGTTTCCCTGGAACTGGGCGGCAAGGCGCCGGTCATTGTCATGGATGACTGCAAGCTCGACGAGACGGTGGAATGGGTCGTGGCATCGCGCATCATCAACACCGGGCAGGTCTGCAACTGCGCGGAGCGCGTCTATGTCCAGGAAGGCATCGCCGACAAGTTCATTGAGAAGGTCATCGAGCGCATGAAGAAGGTCACCTTCGGCAACCCGATGGACGACAAGGACATGGGGCCCCTCGTCAACAAGGGGCAGCAGGAGCATGTGGATGCCATGGTCCAGGAGGCTGTCAAGGAAGGTGCCAGGATTGCCTGCGGTGGCCACAAGGCGCAGGTGGACGGCAAGGGCTTCTACTACGAGCCCACCGTTCTCGTGGACGGCAAGCATTCCATGAAGGTCTTCCACGACGAAATCTTCGGGCCGGTGCTTCCCATCACGACCTTCAAGGATCTGGACGAGGCCATCGCTTGCGCGAACGACTGCGAGTTCGGCCTTACCTCCTCCATCTACACGACAAATGCCGATACCATGATGAAGGCGATGAACCAGATCCAGTTCGGCGAGCTCTACGTCAACCGCGAGCACTTCGAGGCATACCAGGGCTTCCATCAGGGTGTCAGGAAGTCCGGCCTCGGCGGCGACGACGGCGAGCATGGCCTTGAGGAATTCCTGCAGACCCGCATCTGCTATGTCGATTACGACACGAACAAGAAATAAAGCTACTGCATGAGCGAAGGGAGCCCGCATCCAAACAACAGATGCGGGCTCCCTTCATGGAAGAAAGTGAGACATACTGCTCTAAAAATTCCATTTATTATGCACACACGTAAAAAAAGAAAGTCCCCTTGAACCAGCGTCCCTACTGGCTTCATGGGGACTTTTTGTCTTCAAAACTGTCAAACTCGGGAGTATACATGGTTTATGGCAAAAATCCATAGGGAATATTGTCGGATTGCAGTTGCTTCGATGTCTTCATGATTCGGACTCCAATGACGCGCAAAACTCGGCCAGCGGTGCCCGGAAGCTTCGGTAGGTATCCATCAGGGCTGCGTGATGCGCATGGATATAGTCCATATCCTCGCTCTTTCCGGCATTCTCCAGCTTCTGCGCTTCCTCGCCGAAATCCTTGGCCCCAACGAGCCGCGCCGAGCTTTTCATCGCATGGACCTTGATGACATAATCCTTCCAGTTCCCGACGGCATAAAAGTCCTCGATTTCCTTCGCCTTTGCGTCGATCGTCCCGGAAAAGATCTTGAGCAGCGACAGATATGTCTCAAGATCCCCGCTGTTCAGCATGCCGGTACGAACATCAAGCCAATCCAATTTCTTGAGGGGCGCAAGGATTTCTGGAACCTCTGCCGAGCCATCCTTGGAATCATCCTTGGAAACCTTCTCTTCGCTGTCTACGCTGTCTGCTTTGTCTTCCCGGTCTTCGCTGTCTGCCTCGATGACCTTCTTCGGCAGATATTCCATCAATACCTCCTCCAGCTTGCCGGAGTCAATGGGCTTTGTCAGGTACTCATCGAAGCCCGCCGCAATATATTGCTCCCGTGCGCCGGAAATGGCATTGGCGGTGAGGCAGATCGCGGGGGTATTGCTGTTCAGGCCATTCACTTCCTCCCGCATCTCGCGCAGTGTCTCGATCCCATCCTTCCCCGGCATCATGTGGTCAAGGAAGATGATATCGTATTTCTTTTTCCTTGCCAGGGAAAGCCCCTCATACCCATCGTTCGCCGTATCGATCTTCACCTGGGTCTGCTTCAACAGACTCTTGAACACCAGAAGGTTCATCGCGTTGTCATCCACCATGAGAATGCGGGCATCCGGGGCCGTGAATTTCTCCCGATAGGTTTCGCACTCCTCCAAAAGCACACGGGAAGATGCCTCGTAATCGCCCAAGGGCTCCCATTTGACCACATCCTGCTTCAGCCGGAAATAGAATTTCGAGCCGAGGCCATAGGTGCTTTCCACCTGCAGTGTGGTTCCCATCATATCCAGGAGATTCTGCGTGATGGCCATGCCCAGGCCCGTTCCTTCCACATGGCGGTTGCGCTTTTCCTCGATGCGGTCGAACTTGGAAAACAGCTTGCTGATATCCTCCGGCTTGATGCCGATGCCTGTGTCCCTGACCGCCACGAGAAGGATCACGCTGCCCGGATTCTCCTCGCAATGTTCGAAGCCCACGGAAAAGGTCACACCCCCTTCTTCCGTATATTTCACCGCATTGGTCAGGATATTCATGATGGCCTGCTTGACGCGGACCTCATCGCCATAAAGAAACTTTGGGATTTTCCGGTCAACGTCCACCGTAAAGGCAAGCCTCTTTTCGTCCGCCTTGGGCCGGATCATGTTCACCAGGTCGGTGAGCAGCAAGGAAATATCGTATTCCACGGGAGCGATCTCCATCTTTCCCGCCTCAATCTTTGAAAAGTCCAGGATGTCGTTGATCAATCCCAGAAGCGTATTTCCCGCTGTCTTTACGCCTTCCGCATAAGAGAGGATGTTCTTGTCCCCGCATTCCCGCAGGATGACCTCGTTCAGGCCGAGCACGGAATTGATTGGCGTGCGTATCTCATGGGACATATTGGCAAGGAACTCGCTCTTGGCACGGGAAGCCTCCTCGGCCGCCGCCTTTGCGCGTTCGAGCGCCTCGCTCTCATCAATTTTTCCACGAACCTGGACCAGATACACCGCTCCCAAGGCAATCAGCAACAGCAGCAGGCCAAACACCCAGACGACCAGAAGCGTAAGATTTCCTATGCCCTCGGCAGCCTTTTCCTTCGGCACGAACCCGGCAACCAGATAATCCATGTCGGGAATTTCCGCGCCAAACAGGATCAGCTCGCCCCTCTTCGTATGGAAGGTATGGGCAGCCGCCACAGAAATCTCCATCTCCTGATGCATGGACTGGAACAATTCCCTGAATTCCCCGCTCTGCAGGAAGGAAATATCCTCCCCGTCAACTTGCGCAAAGGGAATGACAATATCCCCATCCCGTGTGACGACGCACATCCTGCCGATATCATCATAGCAGCTGATGGAAAAGCGCTCCTTGATGGTCTCCATCGGGTAAAGCCGATAAAGAACATATTTGATGTTCTTTCCATGGAACACCGGGCAAGTGAACAGGATGCCCTGATCCCGAACGAAGGTGACGGCGCTCTTCCCACGGAAGGAGTCCTGTATGCCATCAAAGGCACGCAGGGACAAACTGTCGCCAAAAATCGCATGCCCATCGATGGCCAGAAGCCCCTGTTTCACCCCTGCCTCATGGAATACCAATGGCATGAGCCTTTCGATCTCCTCCGGATTGGCTTCTATCTTGGAGGCGATATAGCCGAGGTTCTCAAGCTCCGTCCCCAGCTTCTCCGCTGCCTGGCTTGCCAGTGTCTCTGCCTGCCGCTTCGTCTGGTTCTCGGTATAATAGGTCAGCAGCTCGCTCATCCGGTCCTGGAACAGCACCCCTACAAGCAGCAACGCCATCGCAAAAAAGAAAGCGATCAGGAAATGGCTTCCCTTTCCCAGAAGCAAGTTCCGGCTACTCATCTATCTCTACCCCCTCAACGAACCAGTCCATGCCGGTAAAGAGCTCATGGTCACTGATTTTTTCGTCCTCCGCGCAGCGAAGCGTTCCTTCTTTGTCGCAGATCACGCCGGAAAACACGTCCCAGCCCTTCCGGATGCGCAGCTCTTCCTGCTCCACCAACGCAAGTGTCCTGTCCTGCACGAGAGGGGATGCCGGCTGCAGCTTGACGCCTTGTTCTGACAGGTCACTCCAGTAATGCCGAGCCAGATTCGCCCTGCCGCTCAGATAATCCCCCATCACCTTCTCATAGATTGCCTTCCAGTCGTACAGCACCGCCGTCAGGAAACGATCCGAGTACTGCTCATACACGCTGTCGTAACCAATGCTGAAAAGCCCCCGGCGCTCTGCCTCCTGCACGGCATAGGGCCTGTCCTCATGATAGGTGATGACGTCCACTCCCTTGTCAGCCAAACGGTCAACACTCTCCCGTTCCTTCTCCTCATCATTCCAGCTCCCGGTGAAGTGGACGAGGAGCCGCGCCTTTGGGTTTGCGACGCGCATTCCCAATGCATAGGCGTTGATCGAACGATTGGTCTGTGCATTCGGCATGGCAGCCACATAGCCCAGCATTCCCGTCCGGCTTTCGCTGCCCGCTATGATGCCCGCCAGATACCGTGCCTGATACAGACGGGCGAAATAGGTGGTGCTGTTTCTCACTTCTCCCCCACCGGAAATAGAAAAGAAGGCGACCCGGGGATACTTCCTGGCAAGCTCGTCCGTATATTTCCCATAGCCATAGCTGGTCAGATAAATGGCATTCGCCCCTTCGCCGATCAGATCATGGACAGCCTCTGACAGCAGCTGCTTATCTTCCGGCACGTTTTCGCGCACCAGAAGCACGCCCCCGTACTGTTCACAGGCATGCAGAAGGCCCCTGTAATGGCTCTCGTTCCATCCATGGTCTGCCCTCGAGCCAATCAGGACAAGGCCGGCCACGTTTTGCCTTCCCGTGTCCGGGATCTTGAAGCTCCGTATCACGACTACAATCACGATGAGGACAAGAACCACCAGCAGAAGAGGAAGCTCGCGTCTCATCCATCCCTTACTGTTCAACAGTCACACCCTCCACATACCAATCAAAGCTGTTCTGCATCTCATCGTCCGACATGGATTCGCCTGCCTCTACACGAAGATTTCCCATGTTGTCAAGAATCGGGCCATAAAATACGTCAAACTCCCGGCTCCGAAATCTTTCATTGACTGTCCGCACGACAGACTGGGTCCCTTCCCTCACATTCCCGGTGAAGCCCGAAAGGGCGACGATCCCATCCTCCCATTCCATCCACACATGGCTTCCATGAAATTTCCCCTGCAGACAACGTGCGATCTCCTGGCGGTAATACACATCCCATTTCCACACGCAGGCAATCAGGTAGGTCTTGGGGAACAGGTCGGCATTGTCCATATTGTAGCCCACAGACCACACGCCCCGTTCCTCTGCCTCCTTGCATGGCTGGAGAGAATCCGTATGCAGGGAAATGACATCGATGGGATGCCTGTCCAGCAAATCAAGAAACGCTTTTCCGGCGGAATCGTCCGCCGTCCAGGAGTCGCTGTAGCGCACGTAGATACGAGCATCCGGGCGGACACTCCTCACCCCCAGCGCAAAGGCATTGATTCCCCGGATCACCTCAGGGATGGGGAAAGCCGCCACATAGCCGATCGCCCCTGTCTCTGTCCGCATCCCTGCCACAATGCCCGAAAGATAGCGTGCCTGGTACATCCTGCCAAAGAATGAGGAAAGATTGCTGCTATGGCCGTTGCCCGTGGCATGGAAAAAATAGATCTCCGGATGTTCCCTTGCGGCTTTTTCCATGGATTCCCCGAACGGAAAGGACACTCCCACGATAATCTTGCATCCCTCATCCTCAATAAGGGATGCAATCTCCTTGGAACAATCGGCCTTCACATTCTCCCGGCAGACGATCTCAAGATTCAAGTCGTCCTGCAGGGACTCCAGCGCCTCATAATGAGCCTGGTTATAGCTGCAATCCGAACGGGAGCCGATCAAAAGCAAGCCGACCCTGGTTGGAGTGTCATCCGTATTCATGTTGGACAGGTTGTAGCGGCTCAAGAGGATTCCCGCAATAGCCGCCACGAAAATCAGAAATACCAACAGAACGATTTTCTTCACAGGCCGCCCCTTTCTTTTCATCCCACGCTATTCATCTCAAGTATGTAGTGCTACAGATTTACGGTACATTATCGTGGTTTCATTGTCAAGACCATTCTGAAAAATTTTAAGGAAACACCGGGCTAATCCGATGTTTCCTTAAAGAGTTCAAACAATATCAGCAATATCTTACGGCACCCAAGCGCCGGAAACAGCTCACGGCCATCAGCAAGGCCAGGAATTCCGCCACAGGCTGCGCCAGCCATACCCCGTCCAGTCCCAAGGTGCGGGGAAGGAGCAGCAGGCAGGCAAGGAAGCAAAGAGAGTGCCCTGCCGACAGGAGGGCCGAGGTCCTGCCGTCGTTCAATGCCGTGAACAGAGACGAGGAATAGGTATTGAAGCCCATGAACAGGAAACTCACTGCGAAAATGTGAAAGCCATGCATGGCCATGTCATAAACCGCCGATGCATCTCCTGCAAAGGCCATGATCACGGGACGGGCAACGAGGAAACCCGACAGGAATGCAACGATGGCAAAAGCGGTGATGATATGCAGGCTGTACTTGTAGATGCGCTGCACCTTTTCCCATTCCCCCGTGCCCTGGCGATAGCTCATCAGGGGCGCGACCCCCTCGGCATATCCCAGATAGATGGCGGACAGAAGTTCCTCGGTGTACTGGATGATGGAAGCCGCAGCCACGCCATCCTCCCCGACCAGTGCCATCAGCGTATGATTCATGACAACGATGATGACGCTGCCCGACAGCATGACCACGATTTCCGACATGCCGTTGGACATGGACTTGCCCACGATCTTCCAATCCGTCGTCGGGCACGTCAGACGAAGCGTCCCTTTGCGCCAGAGCCCGAAATAGCCCAGCCCGATCAGAGCAGACAGGGAGTAGCCGATGCCGGTGGCCCAGGCGGCGCCCTCCATGCCCATGCCAAGGACGAAGAGGAACAGGAAGTCCAGAACAACATTGACCGTTCCGCCAAGCAGCACGGACACCATGGAAAAGCGCGGCCGCCCCTCCACCACAAAGAAGCTGTCCAGCACCATTCCTGCCAGCATGAAGGGTGTAGTTGCCAGCAAGGGAAGCAGATAGGCGCGGCAAAGCTCCTGGACACCGGCTTCTGCCCCCAGGAGATGCAAAAGTGGCTCCTGGAAAAACAGGCCCAGAAGGGAAAGAAAGCCGCTGCTGGCCAGACAGAAGAGCACAAGCAGGGAAAAGCCCCGCCGTGCTTCCTGCAATTTTCCCTCCCCAATCATGGAAGCGATCCGTGCGCTTCCTCCTGTGCCGATCATGGTGGCGATGGCCATGACGGCACCAAAGACAGGCATGGTGATGTTCACAGCAGCCAAAGCCGAAGTCCCCAATGCCTGGGAAACAAAAACTCCGTCGATAATAAAATAGATGTTCACAAATACATAGGAAAGAATGGTTGGCCACGCAAACCCTATAAGGGATGTGTGGGTGATTTTTCTCTCTAGCAAAGACATACTGCACCTCAAAATCGATAGAATGAATGGACGAAAATATATTGATGGCTACAGTATACTCTATGAGTTTCTTTTGTCAAGAACAATCTTATTTGATTTATAAGAAAATATTATAACCTTAAATAAGACCACATTATCTTAAATATATCACAGTCCCAAGCACAAAGAAAAGGCTTCCGATTTGCTCGGAAGCCTGTATTTCCATATGGTGCCGAAGGCCGGACTTGAACCGGCACGTTGTTGCCAACGGCAGATTTTGAGTCTGCTGCGTCTGCCAATTCCGCCACTTCGGCACGTGCTGAATACCTGCCTATTGTAACAGATAGGTTTTCCTATGTCAAGAAAAACATAAACTAAATCACAAATACCTCAGCCAGATGTACACGTTGCTGATGGCAATGGTCAGCGTCATGACGGGCAGGGCAACCTTCATGAAAGCGATGAAGGAAATCGGATTGCCGCGCTGGGCCGCCATAGATGCCACAACGACATTCGCGCTGGCGCCGATGAGGGTTCCGTTTCCGCCCAGGCATGCGCCAAGGGCCAGGGACCACCACATGGGCTCCAGATTCGAGAGCCCCATCTGTCCCATATCCTGAATCAGCGGAATCAGGGTTGCCACAAAGGGAATATTGTCGATGAAGGCAGAGGCAAAAGCACTCATCCAGAGAATGAGCATTGCTGTTGCGCTCTCGTTGCCGTTGGTGATCTTGATGGCCTCAGCAGCCAGCATCTTGATGACGCCCGTCTCCACAAGAGCGCCGACCAGGACGAACAGGCCTGCGAAGAAGAAGATGGCAAGCCATTCCACCTTGGAAAGGGCCTTGGCAATCATGGCCTCATTGCGGGTGAAGGAAATGAGGAGCAGGAAGCCTGCGCCGGTAAGGGCAGCGGTTGCCGTCTCCAGATGGAAGGTGCTGTGGGTGACAAACATGGCAATGGTGATGGTGATGGCCAGCAGGCACTTCTTGAGAAGCGCAGCATCCTTGATCTGGCTCTTCTCGTCAAGGCGCATGACCTTTTCCTGCAATGCGGGCTGGGTTTTGAGCTTCTTGCCGTAGAGCGCGATGAGCAGGAACTCCACAACGATGAAGATCACGATGGACACCGCCGTGACATTGTAGATGAAGTCCATGAAGCTGAGCCCCACGGCGCTGCCGATCATGATGTTCGGCGGATCGCCGATCAGCGTCGCCGTGCCGCCGATGTTCGAAGACAATATCTGCGAAATCAGGAACGGCTTGACATCCACCTTGAGCTGGGATGTGATGCTAAACGTAATCGGCACCGTCAGAAGCACTGTCGTGACGTTGTCCAGCAGAGCTGAGCAGACCGCCGTGATGGCAGAGAGGGCCAGGAGAAGCGCCACAGGCTGTGCCTTGACCTTCTTCGCCGCCCAGATGGCGAGAAAATTGAACAGTCCCGTCTCACTGGTGATGTTTACGATGGTCATCATACCGATGAGCAATCCCAAGGTATTGAAGTCGATATGATGGATGGCCGTCTCCTGATCGAGAATGCCAAACAGGATCATGAGCATTGCCCCAAAAATACCTACAATCGTGCGGTGCACTTTCTCCGAAATAATGAGCGCATAGGCAGCCACGAAAATAATGACCGCTATCGTCGTACTGGTATCCAAAACGAGTCCCTTCCTTCCCTTTGTTTCAATCCCGCGCGTCAGAAGACTCTTATCCTTCCACCGGTGTCAGGACAATCTTCTTTCCCTCGCGCTTGATCTGTATGGTATATTTCTTGATGTCCTCCCGAAAAAGCTCCATCTTGAGCTGCAGGAGCTCCTTCCCCAAACGATCCACGATATCCGGCGTGAGTCCCGCCCGAACGAGATCTGCCGGTGGTTCCTTCTCTTCCTTTTCCTTCCGTCGCCTCTCTTCCTTCTTCTCCGCCGCGACAAGTTTCTGCTCCAGGGATTCCTCTTCCACATAATCCCGGAACATGTCCTTGTCTGTGAGCCCCCGGGGAATCTTCCCCGCCTTCGGCTGCTTCTTCGTCATCTTCGACACTGGCATCACCTCAGCCTTTCCGGGCAGCCTTGGCCCATGAATCCCTGAGTCCCACGACGCGGTTGAACACGAGATGGTCCGGCGTCGTGTCCGGGTCCACCACGAAGTACCCCATGCGCAGGAACTGGTAATGGGTTCCTGCCGCCGTGAGCTTCACGCTTGGCTCAATAAGCGCGTCCTTCACGACTTCCAGGGACTTCTCGTTGAGCGAGGCAATGAAATCCGTCGGCACGTTGCCCTCCGCATCCGTTTCCAGAAGATAGTCGTAAAGGCGAACCTCAGCCTTGAGGGCCGTCTTTGCCTCCACCCAGTGGATGGTTCCCTTGACCTTCCGGTTCGATGTGGGACCGCCGCTTTTGGAATCCATGTCACAGCTGCAACGAAGTTCTATCACCCGCCCCTGCTCATCCTTGATGACCTCCTCACACTTTATGATGTAGGCATGTTTGAGGCGGACTTCCCCTCCCGGCTTCAGCCGGAAGAATTTCTTTGGCGCCTCTTCCATGAAATCCTCCTGTTCAATGAATATCTCCCTGGAGAACGGAACAAAACGGCTGCCGCCGTGCATGGGATTGTTGTCCGCCAGGAGATATTCGCTCCTGTCCTCGGGATAGTTCACCAGCACCACCTTCAGGGGATGCAGCACTGCCATGACGCGGCTTGCATTTTCATTGAGGTCGTCCCTCACGCAATGCTCCAGCATGGCGACATCCACAAGGCTGTTGCCCTTGGCAACGCCGATTTCCTCGCAGAATTTCCGCAGGGAGGCCGGTGTGTAGCCGCGACGACGAAGCCCGGAAATCGTCGGCATGCGGGGGTCATCCCACCCCCGCACATGCCCCTCCTCCACCAGCTGACGCAGCTTGCGCTTGCTGGTGACGGTGTTCGTGAGGTTCAGGCGGGCAAACTCGATCTGGCGGGGCCTTGTGTTCACATCGAAGCCCAGGGATTCCAGAAGCCAGTCATAGAAGGACCGGTGATCCTCAAATTCCAGCGTGCAGACCGAATGGGTGATTCCCTCAATGGCATCGGAAAGGGGATGGGCGAAATCGTACATGGGATAGATGCACCATTCGTTCCCCGTGCGATGATGTTCCGCATGGGCAATGCG
>JAFSWY010000028.1 GCA_017444295.1 Selenomonadaceae bacterium
ATCTCCTCCCTCGACTGATACTAATATCCGATTACAATCCACCCGATGGCTGTCCTGCCGACAAAGGGAATCATCGGAGAGATCAGCAGGGTGACGAAGAGGGCATTCCTCAATTTATGAAATATTCTATGGCATAATAAGAAAATCCTGCTTTTTCATTGCATGCAATGAAAAAGCAGGATTCGAGGATGCGGTTGTCAAATTCACTGATCTCTCCCAGCACATTGGCATCCTTCGACGAGGAAAGCAGGGAAAGTTACAACAGCACTATTTATGAGCATGTTTTTCTTGTGGGAAGTTTGAGTTATATTTTATACTCTATCGTATTGTCTGCCGTGAGCATGGTCTGTCGGTTGAAAACAAGAACGGCTTCCCGATTGTCCACGCTGCCCAAGGCGTAAGGCTCCTCGTTTTCGAGGTTGAAGCATCCAAAGGGGACGATGCGGTTATATTCCTTGGGGTGTTCCCATACGCTCCTGATGGCTTTATTTTCCAGGTCATGTTCCAGGCAGT
This sequence comes from Selenomonadaceae bacterium, assembly GCA_017444295.1. Taxonomy (GTDB): domain Bacteria; phylum Bacillota; class Negativicutes; order Selenomonadales; family Selenomonadaceae; genus UBA3796. The sequence continues at coordinate 514 of JAFSWY010000028.1, forward strand.
AAGAGTCAAACAAATAAATGTTCCCATCCTGCTCTCCCGTGAGCAGAACATAGTGATCGCCGTCGAAATTCAGACGCACCACGGCAACGCCCTTCCGATGCAGGGCCTCCACCACGGGACTGCCCTTCCCCATGTATACGGCATCGCCTGACAGATAACGGCTTGCAACGGGAAGGATGCCCATGCTCCCGACACCGTCCAACCAGTTTGCCAGGAACATCATCGCCATACGGGAAGTCCCCCGCTTTCCCAGGGTTCCTCCCCTTTCATAGCAATCCAAGGAGTAAAGCATGATGTTTCGAATGATTTCCGGCGAGATTTCCTCGCGCTCAAACAGGAAGCTCAAGGCATTCAGCAGCGAGGTCGGCCCGCAATCATATTCGGAAACCTGGTAGCGCAAAGGATTCTTCATGGACAGGTCAGCCCCTTCCAAAGCATTTTTCCAGACGTGTCAGCCCTTCCTCCAGCACGCTCCAGGGACATGCCATATTGATGCGTTGGAATCCTTCCCCACCGGCACCAAAGATATGCCCACTGTCCAGCCAAAGCCTTCCCTTTTGGATGATGATTTCTTCAAGCTCCTTGTCCGTGAAGCCGTAGCGCGAAAAATCCAGCCACAAAAGATAGGTGCCTTCCGGCTCGACGAGGCGCACCTTGGGCAGACGCTCTGCTAAAAACTCTCTGGTGCGCCGCAGGTTTTCCTCCAAATAGGCCAGCAGCTCATCCAGCCACAGCGCGCCTTTGCCATAGGCTGCTTTCGCCGCAAACAGGCCAAGGGCATTGGGCTGGCTGTAGCCGGCAGCGGAAAGTTCCCGGCGGAATCTTTGACGCAGCTTGTCGTTCTTTATGAACACATGGGAAATCTGCAGTCCGGCCATGTTGAAGGTCTTGCTGGGGCTGGTGCAGGTAATGGCAAGGTCGTCAATCTCCGAAGAGAGGCTGGCAAAGACGGTGTGCCGGAAAGATGCCCGTACAAAGTCCTGATGGATTTCATCGGCAACGACGATTACCTGGTGCCGCCGACAGATTTCTCCGATGCGGGCAAGCTCCTCCCTGCGCCAGACCCGCCCCACCGGGTTGTGCGGACTGCAGAGCAGAAAGAGTCTTGCCTGATTTTCCCGTATCTTGTTCTCGAAATCCTCAAAGTCGATTTCATAAGTTAGTTCTCCCTGCTGCCCTTTCCGCAGGACAAGAGGACTTTCCACCAGTTTGCGCCGATTCTCGCGAACGGCAGCCGAAAAGGGATAATAGACCGGCGGGCAGATCAGCACAGCATCACCCGCTTCGGTCAAAGAACGAATGGCGGTACAGATGGCAAAGACCACCCCCGGCGTGATGACCAGCGTTTTCATATCCGGTTCCCATCCATGACGCGACCGAAACCATGAGGAAAGCACCTCCCGGTAATCCTCCTTGATGTCCGTGTACCCGAAAATCCCATGAAGGCTGTGCTGCACCAGCTCATCCATCACCGGCTGCGGAGTGCGGATGTCCATGTCCGCCACCCAGAAGGGAAGCACGTCCTCCGGCAATCCGCGTTCCCCAGCAAAATCATATTTGAGGCAGGATGTTCCCCGCCGATCAACAACTTCATCGAAATTCGCCATCATCTTCATCCTTTCATGGCCTGAAGCAGGTCTTCCTGCAAATCCTCCACATCCTCGATGCCAACGGAAAGGCGCAACAGGGTATCATCCAGCCCGGTGCGGGCAATCAACTCCCTCGGCATTTCCGCATGCGTCTGGGCAATGGGATAGGTCAGAAGGCTCTCCACCCCGCCAAGGCTTTCCGCAAAGGCAATGAGCTTCAGTCTCCCCAGCATCCCTTTCGCCAGCTCCGGGGAAGTTACCTTGAAGGAAATCATGCCGCCGTTCCCCGTGGCTTGCCTTTGCTGCAGGGCAAAGCCAGGATGCGAGGAAAGTCCGGGGTAGTAGACCTGTGTCACCTGTGGCTGCGCCCTCAGCCATTCGGCAATCGCCAAAGCATTCCCTGCCTGCCGCTCCACCCGCAGCCCGAGAGTCTTCAAGCTGCGAAGCATCAGCCAGGCATCCATGCTGGAAAGGTTCGGCCCCTCGGACTTCACCAAAAGCTCAATGCGCTCTGCAAGGCTCGATTCCCCATCCTTCACCACAAGGA
>JAFSWY010000029.1 GCA_017444295.1 Selenomonadaceae bacterium
TCAGCAGTGGTGGATGTATCGCGGTGATGACCGCAATCCGAAAAAGGAGGCTGCCTGATATGGCAGATATTGTGGAAAAGACAGGAAAAACCGTGGAAGAGGCATTGAGAAGCGCATTGCTGGAACTCGGTGCTTCGGAAGACCAGGTATCCTATGAGATCTTGGTGCAGCCGAGCAAAGGAATCTTCGGCTTCGGGGCAAAGCTTGCCCGTATTCGTGTGACGAAGAAAGAGGAAGTGCCTGTTGCTGCCCAACAGCCGGTGGAAGCTCCCATGGAAGTGGAGCAGGAAATCCGGCAGGAAGAGCAGCCGATGACGGAGAATGTGGAGCGGGATGATTCCCTGCCCTTGGGAAGAACGGAGAATTTCCTCAAGGATCTCTTTGCTGCCATGCACCTGGATGTGAAGATGGAGCGGGAGAAGACCGAGGAAGGGTATGTCTTCAATCTCGTGGGCGAGAAACTTGGGATTCTCATTGGCAAGCACGGGCAGACACTGGATTCCCTGCAGTATCTTGCAAATCTCGCAGCAAACAGGGGACTTGCAGAGGATCGCATTCGGGTGATTTTGGATGTGGAAAAGTACCGCCGCCGCCGTGAGGAGACCCTGAAGCGTCTTGCCATGCGTCTGGCAGACAAGGCGAACCGCATCCGCGCAGAGGTCAAGCTGGAGCCCATGAACCGCCATGAGCGCAAGATTATCCACATGGCCCTGCAGGATCATCGGCGGGTGTCCACCTACAGCGATGGGGAGGAGCCTTACCGCTATGTTGTCATCGTGCCGAAGCGTTTGGGGCGGCATGAAAAAGAGAAAAAATCATACGAATGATTTATGGAACGAAGCTGTGAAAGGGCTGTCCTAAGGGGCAGTCCTTTTTTGCAGATATATGAGTAAATAAATAATGAAATATAGATTATAGGATATCAATGATAACATTATTTATATCCTATAATAAAGGAGACGCTTATGCAGCAAAGCGATACCATCAGTGCCATTGCGACTCCACAGGGAACCGCAGGAATTGGCATCATAAGAATCAGCGGTAAAACATCCCTTGAGACAGTAGAGAAGATATTTTTCCCTGTTTGTGGAAAGAAACTGTCTGCCATGGAGTCCCATCGGGCTGTTTATGGGCATATCCGCGATTTCCAGGGAGAACTTGTGGATGAGGCCATTGCCCTCGTCATGCGAAGTCCTCATTCCTATACGAAGGAAGACGTTGTGGAGCTTCAATGCCATGGGGGAACGATGCCCCTGCGCCGGACCCTGGCATTGACCTATGAGGCGGGAGCGAGGCCCGCAGAGCGTGGGGAATTCACGAAACGCGCCTTTCTCAACGGACGTCTGGACCTTTCCCAGGCTCAGGCAGTCATGGATGTGATACAGGCGAGGACGAAAACCTCCCTGAAGGTGGCGGAAGGGCATCTTTCCGGGCAGTTTTCCGGCAGAATCAGGAACCTGCGCCATGATATCCTGGAGCAGATTGCCCATCTGGAGGCGAGCATCGATTTCCCGGAAGATGAGGTAGAGGAGGTTATCCTTGAAAATGTGGAAGAGAAAGTGGTTGATTTTATCAACATTTTAAGGGGAATGCTTCGGACGGCCCATGCAGGGAAAATCTTGCGGGACGGGCTTACGGCAGCCATCATCGGGAAGCCCAACGTCGGGAAGTCCAGCCTGCTCAATGCCCTTCTGCGGGAGGAAAGGGCGATCGTCACAGATATCCCGGGCACCACGCGGGACAGCATCGAGGAATATGCGGATATCGGGGGTGTTCCCTTGCGCATCATCGATACTGCGGGAATCCGAAGAACGGAGGATGCTGTGGAGCGCATCGGTGTGGAGCGTTCCAGAAGTTATGCGGAGGAGGCTTCCCTGGTTCTGGCCATGTTCGATGGTTCCCGTGAGCTCACGGCAGAAGATGAGGAAATCATGGGGCTTGTTGAGGGAAGGGAAGCCATTCTTCTCTTGAACAAAAGAGACCTGAAGCCCGCATTTCCTCCTGAAAGGCTCCAGGAGCGTTTTCCATCGCTCATGCTATGCCCGATATCCACCAAGGAGGAAACGGGCCTTCAGGAGCTTGAGAAGGCCATCGTCCAAAAGGTGTACGGAAGCAATTTTTCCGGAGAAGAAGGTTCCTTTGTCAACGATGAGCGGCAGGCGGAGATCCTGCGCCAGGCCGAAAAGCATCTGGAAGCAGCCCAAAGCACCATACAGGCGGGCATGGGTGTGGATTTTGTCTCCATTGATCTGCGTTCTGCATGGGAAAAATTGGGAGAAATCACCGGCGAGACTGTGGGAGAGGATATCATCGACCAGATTTTCAGCCAGTTCTGTATCGGAAAGTAGGGGAACCATGTTTATTGCGGGAAAATACGATGTCATAGTAATCGGTGCGGGCCATGCGGGAGTGGAGGCAGCTCTGGCGGCAGCGCGCATGGGGTGTCAGACACTTCTCACAACCCTTTCCATGGAAAATATCGCCATGATGCCCTGCAATCCTTCCGTGGGGGGGCCTGCAAAGGGGCATCTTGTGCGGGAGATCGATGCCCTTGGCGGGGAGATGGGAATCAATGCGGACAAGGCCTGCATCCAGTTCCGCATGCTCAATACGGGCAAGGGGCCTGCTGTCCAGGCCCTTCGGGCACAGGCGGACAAGAAGCTCTACCAGCTCACCATGAAGGAGACCTGTGAGAATACGGAAAAACTTGATGTGAAGCAGCTCCTGGTGGAATCCCTTATGGTAGAGGGAAATGCAGTCAGGGGCGTGGAGACGGAGACAGGGGAGCAATACCTTGCAGAAAATGTCATCATTGCTACGGGAACGTACCTCAAGGGCCGCATCATCATCGGGGAGAGCACCCATGACGGCGGGCCGAACGGGCAGAGGGCTGCTGTCAAATTGTCGGCTTCCCTGCTGGAGTACGGCATCCGCCTCATGCGCTTCAAGACGGGAACGCCGGCACGGGTGGATGCCCGCACCCTCGATTACAGCAAGATGCAGCTGCAGCCGGGGGACGAGGAATGCCTCAATTTCTCCTTCATGAGCGAGGAAAGGACAAGGGAGCAGGTTTCCTGCTGGCTCACCTATACCAATGAGGCAACCCACAAGATCCTGCGGGACAACATGCACCGGGCGCCCATGGCAAATGGCGTCATCGAGGGCATTGGGCCAAGGTACTGCCCTTCCATCGAGACGAAGATACTGCGTTTTCCCGACAAGGAGCGGCATCAGCTCTTTCTGGAGCCGGAGGGGCTTCATACCAACGAGATCTACGTGCAGGGAATGTCCACCAGCATGCCCATGGATGTGCAGCTCGACTTCCTCCATACGATTCCCGGCCTTGAGAATGCGAGGGTCATGCGGGCAGGATATGCCATTGAGTACGATTGCGTGGATCCCCTGCAGCTGAAGCCGTCCCTGGAGTTCAAGTCCATTGGGGGACTCTTTTCCGCAGGACAGTCCAACGGGACGTCGGGATATGAGGAAGCGGCGGCCCAGGGCTTGATCGCCGGAATCAATGCGGCTTTGCGGGCAAAGGGGAAGGAGCCCCTGGTTCTTCGCCGCTTTGAGGGATATATCGGCGTCCTCATCGACGACCTTGTGACCAAGGGGACAAACGAGCCCTACCGCATGATGACCTCGCGGGCGGAATACCGCCTGCTTCTGCGGCAGGACAATGCGGATAGCCGCCTTACCCCCATTGGCCGCCGCATAGGGCTGGTGAAGGATGACCGCTGGGAAAGATTCAGGAAGAAGGAGGAGGCAGTACAGGGAGCCTTGGAGTTCCTTCAAAAAGAGATCCTTACGCCCAGCCAGGAGACCCAGGAAAAGCTTCGTGATGCCGGCATGGAACTCATCCGCACGGCAATGCCCATGGGAGAGCTTTTGCGGCGCCCTGGGGTGACTTATGAGGGCTTGCAGAAGGTTTTCGATTTGCCGGACCTGGAGCCGGAAATCAGGAAACAAGTGGAAATCAGCATTTCCTATGAGGGATATATCAAAAAACAGAAGGAACAAGTGGAGCGCATGGAGAAGTTGGAGAACAAGCTTCTGCCGGAAACTATCGATTACGCCCAGGTGGCAAGCCTTCGTGACGAAGCCAGGGAGAAGCTTGCCGCCATCCGCCCGCGCTCCGTTGGGCAGGCAGGGCGGATTTCCGGCGTGTCTCCGGCGGATGTGTCCGTGCTTCTGGTGTATCTGGAACAGCAGAGAAGGATGGGGAATAATGTTCAATGACGAGATGCGAAAGGCAGCGGAGGCCTATGGGCTGGATCTCACAGAAAAACAACAGGGGCAGTTTCAGCGGTATTATGAGCTTCTCATGGAATGGAACGGGAAGATCAATCTGACTGCCATCACGGAACCAAGGGAAGTGGCAGTCAAGCATATGCTGGATTCCCTTGCCGGATGGGATGAAAAAAGGATGTCGGGGGATGCCGGTATCATTGATGTGGGAACAGGCGCAGGCTTTCCTGGGATTCCCCTGAAGATCTTTCAGCCCAATCTGCGCCTTACTTTGCTGGATTCTCTCAATAAGAGGGTAAAATTCCTGCAGGCCGTGGTGGAGGAGCTGGGCTTGCAGGATGTGAAATGTGTCCATGGACGGGCAGAGGAGGCAGCGCGCAAGGAGTTCAGGGAAGGCTTCGATATCGCCGTTTCCCGCGCCGTTGCACGTCTTCCGGTTCTCGCGGAATACTGTCTTCCCTTCGTGCGCGTCGGGGGTGCCTTCCTCGCATGGAAGGGCATGCAGTACCAGGAGGAGGCAGAAGAAGCAAAAAAAGCCGTTGCCCTTTTGGGAGGCAGCGGTATAGAGCTCACAAGAGTGCATCTTCCGGATATGGAGGACATCCGTGCGATTCTCAGCATTCCAAAAGCAAAGCCAACGCCCAAAGCCTATCCCCGCAAGGCGGGAATGCCCGTGAAAAAGCCGTTGGGTGGAATGCAGGAGGGGCGAAAAGGCATATAGGAGGATTCTCCAGAAAGGTTTTGATGAGTATGGTTCCACTACTGTGAATCAGATTGAAATATTCTTAAAACTATTATATAATAGTAAATAAGTATACTATTGCGTAAATGGTACAATTTTCCTTATGGATTTTGGCTTTGGGGGTAGTGCGTTATGCGAAAGGCATTTGTCAGTGGAGCAGCGGCATTCTTTGCCGTGTCCTCTTTTCTCTTTCTGCCGGGAATTGGGCAGGAAAGCGGTATTCAGATCGCAGAGGCATCAGGGATACGGACAGCTGACCGTGAACTGAAAAAAGATAAAAATTATGAACCATCTGACATTTATGGACGGGCGCACCACATCATCTATGGCGGGAGAAAGCCCTATGATGATCGTGTGCGTATTGCTGTGGTCATCAATGGGGATGAGAACATCATCGTTGAGGATCGGGTCAAGAACCAGATTTACAGCCAGCTCAGGGCAAAGTTCCCTCGGGACAACTTTGCGGTAATGAAGGGGACGGATGTGAATACCCGTCTGCTTCAGTATTCCGAGGAGCTCTATTACGACCAGAGGGAGACTGCGGAGACACAGGACAATGCCTATGAGTCCAAAACCAGTTCCATGTTTGGCTCTATTACAGGATATGCCGGAAGAAGCTTTAGAAGATTTGATAATGACTACAGTGGATTACGGAATATCGCAGACAGTGGAACTACCGGCAATTCATACAATTCCTATTTAAATCCTGCATATGATGAAGATGGAAATTTGATATATGATGAACATAGGGTGGGGGAAAACAATGGCTCCTATAACCGCAGTGTTGACATTAATGATGTAGGAAATCTTGTCGGGGACAGCCATGGGCTTGATGTAGGTGGATCTGCTACTTTTGGTATGGGCACGCAGAAACGAGCTGCGGAATGGTCAAAGGTGAGAAAGCCTTCCAAGGTCGATGTGGACGGCATGCCTGTGGGGATGCAGCCCAGGGGGATTGCGGATATGCAGAGGATGGATTATGTCCGTGCAGGCAGGGAATGCGAATATGACTACGTATTTGTCCTTTCCTTCAGCAATGGCAAGGCAAAGGTATATCCTCATAATTTTGGTCTGTTCAATACGCATACCATTGACAAGAACGTCTGGCTGCGCATCCGTTTGGTGGATGTGAACACGGGGGACTATGTCTATCGGAATGACATCGTTGCCATGGGAAAGACCACCAATGGGCATGTAAATGGCCGTGTTATTGAGCGTTCCGTCCAGAAAGCTGTGAAGGAAGCCTTGGATGACCTTGCCTTGGAGTATTAAATAGAAACTTTATAAAGATTCCTTCATATTGAAATACAGGAGGATTCTTGACCAGTTGGTTTTTATGGGATATCATGGAAAGGGATGAGCAATCGTCCCTTTTTTCTTTTTGTAAGGAAGATATAGTGATGTACAAGAAGCGTATCTATGAAATCCAGCTCTTGTTTGAGGGAGCTTTGGTGGGAATCCTGACCGGGACGGTGGTGTCGGTCTTTCGATGGCTGCTGGATTGGTCGGAAGTCCTTCGGGAAACCGTCTATTCCTGGGGGGAGAGTTCTCCTTCGGCGCTTTTGCTCTGGTTTTCCCTGCTGGTTCTCGTCGCCGCAGTCCTTTGCCGGATTGCAGAAAAAGAGCCTATGGCATCGGGAAGCGGCATTCCGCAGGTCAAGGGAATCCTGCTTGGCAAGATGAAGATGAACTGGTTTCGGGTATTGTGCCTGAAATTTCTTGGGGCTGTGCTGGGAATCGGTGCAGGTCTTTCCCTTGGACGGCAGGGGCCGAGTGTGCAGTTTGGCGCCTGCATCGGGCAGGGAATCAGCCATCTGTGGGGAAAGTCCGGGTTTCGGGAGGAACGGAATCTCCTGACGGCAGGAGCAGGGGCAGGATTGGCGGCGGCATTCAACGCACCATTGGCAGGCGTGGTTTTCTGCATGGAGGAGCTGGCTCCTAATTTTTCTGCGGTGCAGGTTTTGTCTGGGATTTTGGCCGCAGCAGTCTCCACGGCGGTTTCCCGGACTGTTTTTGGGGTACAGCCTGTGTTCCATCTGGAGGATCTTCCTGTCATTTTGCTGGGGAAAGATTATGCGACATTCCTTCTTCTGGGGATTTTCTGCGGGTTTCTGGGATTGCTGTTCAATCGGGGGCTGCTCTTTTCCCTGGAGATGTACGACCGCCTTTCCCTGCGGGGGATGGCAAAAGTGATGCCTGCCCTGCTTTTGGCAGGGATTCTTGGGTTTTTCCTTCCGGAGGTTCTTGGCGGAGGAAATACCCTGGTGGACAAGCTGTTGGTCATGGATTATGAAATCTCTTTTCTTCTGGTTCTCCTGGCCGCGAAGTACTTCTTTACGCTTCTTTGCTTTGGCTCCGGTTCTCCCGGCGGAATCTTCCTTCCCATGATGGCTCTTGGCGCGACTGCCGGGGCAATTTTTGCCAAGGGGGCCTTGTTTTTGGGGCTCATGGACCCTTCCCTGGCCCCTTGCTGCATTGTCTATGGCATGGCAGGATATTTTGCCGGAGCGGTGAAGTCGCCTGTATCGAGCAGCATCCTCATCATGGAATTGACCGGTTCCTTTGACCATATGCTGATCTTGCTTTGCATTTCCTTTTCTGCCTGTCTGATGCTGGATATGTTCGGGGTCCGCCCGATTTATGATGCGATCCTGCGGAGAAATTTTGGAAAGAAGTCCGGAAGAGGCCGTTCTGTGAAAGGTCATTGAAATTTTTAGCAGAAAAAGGAAAATGGAGAGGACAGGACGAAATATATCAGAAATAGCCTGCATGCAGGGGAGGGTTTTCGATGGGTAGGATATTTTTCATAGCGGTTGCAATGTTTGGCGTAATGCTTTTGGCATCCCAGAGTTCCTGGGCCTATTATGAGGAGGTTCCCGAGGAAGTGGAGGAGATTCCGGATAGAACAGATACCACATGGGCGGATGACTGGTTTACGAAGGATAAGGGAAATTGGGAGGATGGGACATCCTCACGCAGGACACAGGAAGGAAAGAAACGGGAACGGTATCTGATGCTCTGCCAGGATGATTCTTTCATTTACTGGCTGGACACGCAGAATGTCCGCTGGATTGATATGCCTTATTCCTCTCTGGAATCCATCATCGATATATGGGTCAGACTGGAGGATATATCGGGGGATGCGGAATACAGTTATCCACAGAAATATTACATGGAGCATTTCTATCTGCGCCCCGAGAAGCAGCAGATACAGTTCCTCAGTGAGCTTGAGGTGACGGGAAAGCCGCAGAATGCCATAAGGGAGCGCCAGTACAGGTATGAGAACTGGGAGAATCTCGTGCCGGGAAGCACGGAGGAAGAAATATATTATGCGGTTGTGGAGCATATGAAGGAGCTTGAGAAGTCCGGAGCGGTGAAGAAGAGAAAGAGCGACTATGATTTCTGGGATGATACGCTCCGCATTGGAGGGATTTTTTAGGATTTATCCACAGATTCTTCCACATATCCACAGGTTCTTTTGCAAAGATGTTGCCCCCTTTGCCCCCCTGTCTATCGTTACCATCGGTTTTACTCTGCCAACGTCATAATCTCACCATTTTCAATGTCGAACAGAACCATATCGGAAAGGGCGCTGTCATCCGTGGGTGTCACGAACTCGAACATATAGCCGTACTTGCCGTTGCCCAGCGTTTCCTCGGCAAACACAGGGGTATTGCCAATGGTAAACGTGTCGACTTCTACCGGCACAAAGTCCTCGTCGCCGCCGGAAATCGTCATGCCGTAATGGATCGTAGTGACCCTGTCCCCCGGCTTCAGCCGGATGAGGTTGCGATCGGCCATGCCATGGCTGTCCAGCCCCTTTCTGGCTCCCAGGATATGATACTTTTCGTCCTTGTAGGTATAGATGATTTGCAGATTGCACTCTATGCCGTTCAGCTTTACCGGCACGGCGTAGATGTTGTAGCCGTCCTCTTCCGACGTAATCTCCATATATACGGGATGCCCGTCCAGCATGGGCCACACGCCGCGAAAATTGTCCTTGAACAAGCCTTTTTCCCAATCGGCATCAACGTCGGCATCGCTGCCCAGATAGAGAATGACATCATCTTCCTCATCGATGTAAACAAGCTGGCAATGGATGCTGGAGAGCATATCCATTTGCTTTTGGGTGAGACGTACAAAGGAATTGCCCTCCGCATCAATATCCACCGGGCAGTCCTCCAAGGCCGCCACGGAAAAGATGCCCGGGGATGTGCCGGACGGCGCAGTCGGCGACAGGGATGAGCTGGTAGCTATTCCGCCGGAAAGCAGCGCCCCTGCCTCGGGTGGCATTTGCCCGTAAATCAAGTAATGGTACAGGCATTTGATCGGCAAGGGAGCGGCTTCCTGCGCGGCGTATCTTGCAAAGGAATCGGCCTCTCCATCATAGGAGTAAAAACCCGACAGCCCGCACCCTTTGTCCCGGTAATCCCCGTGGACTTGGTAAATGACAGCATCGCTGACGGCCTGGACGAGGTTAGGCGAGGTATTCGGCAAAAGGACAGCCGTTTCCTTGGCGAGGTCACCCAGGTCAACCATGTTGGCATAGCCCTGGTTACGGGTGTTGCCACCGTAATTCTCCGCCTGCCTGGCCTCGCGGGAAAAAGCGGAAAAGAATCCTTGAGGGCTGTCTTTCGCCTGCCGCAGGGCCTCGATGCCGAAGGACTCGTAGGCCGACCGCAGGGACGGCAGCTTCGCCAGGTCGATGACGGAGAGGGTGGCGGCATCCTCGGTGCCGTATTCCCTGCAACCATTCATATAGCTGTCGCAAATGATCTGCCCCAGGGCCGCGCCGCCCATGGCAGGGTTGTCCGCCAAGGCGCCGACCCAGCCCGTGTACTCCCAACCGTTGCCCGGCTCGATTTCCTCCGAGGCCGTCATGTAGCGGGCCAGCCCCTGGAGCATATTGGCGGTGTCGTAGGTCGCCATCAGGCAAGCGTCGAAGCCAATCATCTCAAAGGGCGGATTTTCCGGCGAAGCCGTATAGACGGAAGCAAAGGCAGCACGAATCTCGTTCAAATCCAAAAAATTCCCCGTGCGTTCATCAATGCAAACACCTGCCGCGCTGCCGCCGCCGTGGTCCCAAAAGACAAAGACGCGATGGTCTGTCGGAAAATTTTCCTTGCCGTAGCGCAGGAAATCTGCCAATGTCCCTTTCGTCCCCATGTCGGCATCCGGCAGTTCCCCCAGTTCGTGCAGCCCCTCCGCGTCGTAGAGGTAGCGGCCGATGGCTCTGTCCGGCATCACATCGTTCTGCCATGCGCTGGCGCCGCCCGTCTGTACAAGCACCTTCACATTGGGGGGCAGCTTTGCCTCCAGCAGTTCCCCAAAGTCTGTGGTAGCCGCCCCATACTCGCTCTCCAAGTCCGAGCCGCATACATACCAGTAAATGAGCCAGCTGTCCTCCGCCGAATACGCATTGGCAAATAATTGCCGGGGTTTCACCGGCTCATCGTCCATGCAGCCGCCCAAACATGCCGCCGTCAAAAGCAGTGCCGTCATGACAAGTATTTTGCCCAATTTGCTGCTGAGTCCGTTCATAAGTACTACCTCACCTTTATAATATCATATCATACGCCAAGGGGCCGTGAAGAAGTTTCTCCACGGCCCCTTGATGCCTGATTGCTCAGATTTTCATTACTGGACTTCCCAGACATCTCCATCCTCATCCACGAGAATGTCGCCGGACTCCACTGGTTCATCCACGATGAGGGTCACCTCTTCGTCATCGTCAAGCATGACGAATGCCGGGCTGTTCATGTCCATAATGGACGGAGCCGCGCTGGCCATGCCTTGCCCCCCTACCGCAAACACCGTTGCCATCAAAAGTGCGCCTAAAGCTTTTTTCATTTTCAAAATCTCCTCTCTGACAGACAGAATTTGTATTGCTTGAGCAACGCCTTTTTAGGCCACTGCTCACGTTTCCATACCGGCAACGCTTTCATTGTGTTCCTTGGCAAACTTGTAGCCAAGGTATGCGCTGGCCGCATTGACCACCCACATAAGGTCGGGCGAAATGAGAAACATAATCGCATAGCTGGCAATAATCAAACCGGCAACGATGAACGAAGCGCGCTTGTTAAAGCCGGTACTGTAATACAGCCCCAGGATAAACAGCCCCAAAACTGCGCCTAAAATCGGGTTTTTCTGCTTCAATATAAGTCCCCCTTACTGCCTTACATGCCCGCCAGGAAATTCCGCAAGGCTTCGGGGTTTTTCGGTGCCCAGTACGGCTTGCCGTCCTCGCCCTGGCCAATGCCGCACTCCACATCTAATGTCTTGGTGGGCTGCAAGGGAATCTCATCGATGTAATTGTTCACGCACTCCATGATCCCCTCCTGGAAGTTGGCATCCGCCTTGATCTGGTCATCGGTAAGCCCCATGGCGCGGAGCTGGCCCAGCACAATGCCCAAGTTCTTGAGATCCTCGTGGTTGGCGGCGACTTTCGCGGCGCCCTGCTGATCGATGACAGAGGCGCTGACCTCCACGACAGGATTCTCGCTGTCATCCTTCTTGATCTTGGTCTTGATGTCCATGGCCGCTTTGACCTTGATGATGTACTCAGAGGTGATGTTCTCCACATTCTTGTCGCTCAGCGGGTACTGGCTGAACGCCGCCAGCATATCGCCGATGACCTTCTCGGCTATTTGGTCGCTTTGCGCCTTGCTCATGCCGGTAGCCGCCACATTGTCCGACACGCCAAAGGCATACATCTCAGACCAGCCAAGTATGGCCTTGTCCGCACTGTCCTTAGGCTTTTCGGCTCCGCATCCGGCAATGCAAAGCATTGCCAAAATTACCGCCATGGGCAACAGAATTCTTCTTAACACAGTATCCTCTCCTCCTTCTTGAAAAAAATATGTCTCTATGCTACACTCAAGGTGAGCATCTGCCCCCCCGAATGGACATTTTCATTTTAACATACGCCCGCTACTTTTCAACCCTTCTTGCAAAAGTGGTCGTTTTTCTGCAAAAGTGGTCATGTACGAGGTATGACATGGAAAATACTATGTATCTCCCTGCTTTGCTGATAGCCACGGGGCAGCTTTCGGATGCTTATCTGAGATACTGCGCCTTTCGTTGGCAGATTCCCAATGAGACGGCTCATAAACTGATGCGTTGTTTGCTGCTGTGGTCGCTTGCCTGTGTCCCCCTCTATTTCTTGGGACTGTGCCTGTATGGGCTGACCACTGCCGCCTACAAGTCCCTTCTCATGCTGGGCTGGATTCCTTACCTGGCTATTTCCATGTGCCTTCTGCGCCATAGAATCCACCAGCACATCTATGTATTTGGCATATCGGCCATCTGGAGCTTCATGCAGCATAACTGGAGCAGCATCGCGGTGGCCTTGTTTCTGTCATCCGCAAGCACCCAGACCGTCCTCCTCGTTCATGCGGGTCTTTATGTTGTATGGTTTGCCGTGCTTTTTCCCTGGGAACGGCGGATTTTCGCCCGTATTTTGCCCTACCCAAAGATATTTGCGGAACTTCCGCTTAAAAATATCCTCGCCTTTTTTCCGTTGATACTGCTGGCTCCTCCCCTCCTGATGCTGGCGGATGGCGAGCTGTGGCACTCATGGGAGGAACGGCTTTCCCGCCTCTACCTGCCTCTGGTGTTTTTCCTCTGCTACCGTTACGGCATCTCCGTTGCCAGAGACTTCCACGGCTTTGCGCGAGGAAAGAGGAAGGCGGGGCTTCTCCGCGAAGAACTTGCCTCGCTGAAAAACGAGGCAAAATCCCGCGAAAGGGAATCTGTCCTGCTGGAGAGCCTGCGGGGCAATATCCTGCAGGATTACCGGGAGCTGGAAACATTGGTGGAAACGGGGAGACGGCAGGAAGCCATGGCTCTGGTAGAGAGAAAAGAGAAGGAGCTGCATTCCTCCATCCTGCGGAAATTTTCCGATGCCCCTATGGTGAACGCCGCCATTTCCCTCTACATGGACAAAGCCGCTGCCGCAGGCATACGCTTTCGCCAAAAGGTAAACCTCCCGCGCCACTTGGCCGTAGCGGAAAGCGATTTGGCCGTGCTGATCTCCAATCTTTTGGAAAACGCCTTGACCGCCTGTTCCCGGGAAAGGGGCGAGGGCAGGGAAATATCCTTGACCATCCAGCACGAGGGCAAAAAGTGCGTCCTCTCCATCGTCAACCCCTGCGCAAGACCTCTGCGTCTGGGAGAGGACGGGCTGCCCGTGGCCGAACGGCCGGGACACGGTACCGGCATGATCTCCCTCAAGCTGTTCCAAAAAAAGTACCGGGGCTACGCTGCCTTTGCCCAGAAAGACGGCCTGGTCAGACTTCTCATGTATTGGAGGGACGAGCCCCCATGCTGATGATTGCCTTTGCTTTCCTGTCAACCCTGATCCAGTTGGCCGGAGCCTATGTAAGATTCCTGCCCTTTCGCGAAGCCATGCCTTGCGAGGACAGGAAGCGGCTCTGGCGATGGCTTTTTCGCTGGGGTCTCCTCGGCTTTCTTGTCAACTTGATGGTCGTGCAGCAAGCGGGACTGTGCATGGCTGCTTTCAAACTGGTGTTTTTCTTCGGTTGGATACCCTATCTGCTGATTTCCGTTATGGCAATCAAGCGCCCCATAGAGGAGCATATCTTCGTCCTTGGGATGCAAGCAATTTGGGCGTTCATGATCCAGTCCTTTGCCGGAATGGCAGTGTCCCTCCTGTACGGGGCCGTTACGGCGGATCGGCTCGTCATTCACCTTCTTTGCAACATAGCTATCTTCGCCTTGCTTTTCCCTTGGGCAAGGACGATGTTCACCCGTCTCCTGCGGGGCCCGCGCCCCCAAGACAAGACCCTGCGCCTGTGTACGGCATGGCTTCCCTTTGTCATTTGGCTGGGAATGCTTCTTTCTGTTGCCAAGGTGACCTTTTTGCCGGAGTGGAGCGACCGCCTGACACGGCTCTTTATCCCACCTTCCTTTTTCTTCGCCTATTCGATGATAGCCGAAGCCGGGCGGGAGATCCACAGGAGAAAAACCTTGGCCATGGCTTGCCTGAATATGGAAAAGCAACGGGAGGAACTTCTTCGGCAAACGGAATTGCTGGAGGAAACAGCGGAGCGCATATCCGTGCTGCGCCACGACCTCAGGCACAGTTACCGGCTTGTTTACGCCTTGCTGTCGGCAGGGGAGGAAGAAACTGCCCTGCAGCATATCCGTGCCCAAAAAGAAGAATTCATTGCCTCCGGCAAGAAATAAGTTTTTTTCTTGGCACAATAAAAAAATCCCCGAAGCCATATACCAAAGGCTGCGGGGATTCTTCCGAAGCATCCATGTTCTAACGCTGCAAGAGCAAGTCCATATAGGCAATCTTGACCGCCTGCCGCTTGCGGCGGCTGATGGGAATATGCGTACCGTCTTTCAGGACGAAATCATCCTGCCCCATGTCCTCCACGCAGTCCAGGTTGACAATGATACGGTGATGGCACTCCAGAAACCGGCCATCGGCCAGCAGAATGCCGCAGCATTCCTCATAGGGCATGGATGTTGCCAGTATCTTTTGTCCGGACAAGTGGAAAAAGAGCTTGCGCTTCTCCCCAACTTCCACATAGAAAATATCACGATAGGGAACCTTGACCTCCATGCCGCGCACCGGCAAAGCAATTTCTTTGCTCCTTTCCATGAGCGCGGGGAAAATGTGCGCCAGCGTCTCGGAAAATTCCTCTTTATGCTCCATCAGGGGCTTGATGAAATACCCCACGGCAAAGACCCGGTATCCCTCCAGCAAATGCTCGTCGCTGCTGGTCAGAAAGACAATCCGGACCTCATTGTCTTCCCGGCGGATCGCCCTCGCCGTTTCCATGCCGGAGATGCCCTTCATGTAAATGTCCAGAACAATGAGGTCGTACTTGCCGAAACGGAAGGACTCCAGCAACGCTTCTCCGCCTGGGAAGGCATCGATTTGGACAGTGGCCTCCGGATAGGCGGAACGGATATGCTCCTCAAGATAATCTGCGGCGGTTTCAAGATCCAAGGCATCATCATCTACGATGGCAATGTTCATGGGGGACGGCTCCTTCCTTGCTTCGATGGTTTCCGCCTATTTTTTCTGTGGATAATCAATGATGGAAGAGGCGGATATGGGTCATGGCCATGGCGATACCGTATTTGTCACAGGTCTCAATCACATTATCGTCACGGATAGAGCCGCCGGACTGGGCAACGTAGGCAACGCCGCTCTTGTGGGCGCGCTCGATGTTGTCCCCGAAGGGGAAGAAGGCATCGGAACCGAGGGCGACTCCCTTGGCTGTCTTCAGCCATTCCTGTTTTTCCTCACGGGTGAAGACGGGCGGCTTTTCCGTGAAGATACGCTTCCAGTCATCTGTTCCGAGGAGATCCATGTACTCATCGGAGATGTAGACATCAATGGCGTTGTCCCTGTCAGGACGGCGCACATCCTCGCGGAAGGGCAGGGAGAGAACCTGCGGGCTTTGGCGGAGATACCATACGTCCGCCTTGTTTCCCGCAAGGCGCGTGCAATGGACGCGGGACTGCTGTCCGGCACCGATGCCGATGGCCTGCCCGTCCTTGGCGTAGCAGACGGAGTTGGACTGGGTGTATTTCAAGGTGATGAGGGCGATCAGAAGGTCGCGGCGGGCATTTTCGGGAATCTCCTTGTTCCTGGTGGGAATGTCCTTGAGGCAGTCCATGGTAATCTCCAGGTCATTCCTTTTCTGCTCGAAGCAGATGCCGAAGACCTGTTTTTGCTCAAGGGGTTCCGGTGCATAGCCGGGGTCCATCTGAATGACGAGGTAGGTGCCTTTGCGCTTGGATTTGAGGATTTCCAGTGCCTCATCGGAATAGGAGGGGGCGATGATGCCGTCGGATACTTCCCGTTTCAGGAAGGAGGCCGTCTGGGCATCGCATTCGTCGGAAAGGGCGACGAAATCACCGTAGGAGGACATGCGGTCCGCGCCCCGTGCACGGATATAGGCCGTAGCGATGGGGCTAAGCTCAATGCCCTCTACGAAGTAGACCTGTTTCAGGGTATCGGAAAGGGGGACGGCAACGGCTGCGCCTGCAGGGCTTACATGTTTGAAGGAGGCGGCCGCAGGAAGGCCTGTTGCCTTTTTGAGCTCCTTTACGAGCTGCCAGCTGTTCATGGCATCCAGCAGGTTGATGTAGCCGGGCTTGCCATTCAGTATCTGGAAGGGCAGGCCGCCTTCCTGCATGAAGACCCTGGCAGGCTTTTGGTTCGGGTTGCAGCCGTATTTCAGTTCGAGTTCTTTCATGTTCTTCTCCTTTTCCTCTGTCATCATCATCGAAAAAGCCGACACGTCGGCAATGAGTGCCCAGACGGTCGGCTTTTCCCACTGTACTCCCATGTGGTGCTCCACTTCCGTCAGTCGTACAGTCTCTGGTTTCAATGTAGCATCCCCATTGATTTTTGTCAATGGATTTCTTTTGTCAGAATTTCAGGAAATACTGTTTTATTTGCAGATTTTATGGTATCATTAAAGTTGGTTAGAATTCTTTTGAAATGGATTCCTTGACGATTTTAGGAATTTTATATATAACAGCGAGGGGGACTTGAAATGTTGAAGAGCATCGCGGTAATGACCAGTGGCGGCGATAGCCCGGGAATGAATGCGGCGGCGCGTGCCGTTGTGCGCACGGCATTGTTCGTGGGCGCGAAGGTCTGGGGCATCAACAACGGCTATCATGGGCTGCTGGAAGAGGATATGTTCGAGATGCAGTCCAAGAATGTGGGCGATATCATCCAGCGCGGCGGCACTTTCCTCGGCACGGCACGCTGCAAGCGTTGGCAGACACCGGAAGGCCGCATGCAGGGTTTCAAGAACCTGGTGGATCGCGGCATACAGGGACTGGTGGTCATCGGCGGCGACGGAAGCCTGCGCGGTGCCCAGCTTCTTTCCCAGGAGACGGGGATTCCTATCGTTGGCCTGCCCGGAACCATCGATAATGATGTTTGGGGCTCTGACTATACCATTGGCTGCGATACGGCAGCGAATACGATCATTGATGCCATCAACAAATTGAGGGATACCGCATCTGCCCATCGCCGTGTCATTGTCCTTGAGGTCATGGGGCGCAGCAGCGGCTGGCTCGCCATGGTATCCGGTATTTCCGGCGGTGCGGAGTACATCCTCGTGCCGGAGGAAGAGTACGACCTGGATGAGATCTGCACGGAGATGAAGATTGCCTATGAGGCGGGCAAGCGCTATATCCTCGTGGTGGTTGCCGAGGGTGCCGGCAGCGGCAAGGAGATTGGCAAGGCCATTTCGGAGAAGACGGGGCTGGATACCCGTGTATCGATTCTCGGCTATGTCCAGCGCGGCGGTTCCCCTACGGTCATTGACCGCGTGAAGGCCTCCCAGTTGGGCGAGAAGGCTGCCCTGGCCATCATTTCCGGGCTTTCGGATATCGTTTTTGGCTTCAACCGTGGCAATGTGGTTTCCATCAATCTCCATGATGCGGTGACAAACAAGAAGAAACTGGACCCGGAATACATACATCTTGCCAAGGTTCTCGCTTGATTATCAATGTTGCTGTAGGTTCTCCCTGTCAGCTTTGCTGACAGCCCCTCTTAGAGGGAGGTGCCCCGAAGGGGCGGAAGGAGTCTGAAGTATGAAAAAAGATGGATATCCGATGGATTGGTTCGGATATCCATCTTTCTTTGAGAAAGGTGGAAAATGATATGAAGAGGAAAACGGAATTGTCCCGGGTGATTTCCGCATGGATGATGGTGCTGTGCATTGCTGTATTATGCCTGCCGTCTCCTGTGGATGCTGCGGCGAAGGATGCAAAGAAGCCTGTCGATGCGCAGGCTGAGGAGAACAAGACGACGGAATGGAAAGATGTTGCCTATGGCACTCTGTCGGGGAAGCAGAAAATGGATATCTATCTGCCTTCTGCGGGCAAGGGGCCATATCCGGTCATCCTTGCATTCCATGGACGTCATGAGGACAAGACGGGCCCGGAGATGGAAGCACCCTTGATGGGGCTTTCCCGTGGCTATGCCGTGGCTTGTGTCAACTACCGTGAGGCGGAGGAAGCGCGTTTTCCTGCGGATGTGATGGATGCCAAGGCGGCTGTCCGCTTTCTGAAGGCGAATGCCTCCAAATACCATCTGGATGGCTCCCATGTTGCCGCATGGGGAGACTCTTTTGGCGGGAAGCTTGCGGCGTTTATTGGAACGACCTCAAGCCATCGTGAGCTGGATGATTTATCGGTTGGCTCCCGTGGGCAGAGCAGCCGTGTCAAGGCTGCTGTGGTATTGTTTCCTGCTCTGGATGAGGTTCACATGGACAGTGATTTCAAGAGTCTTGGCATCACGCCTGCCTTGCTCCGCAATGAAGAGGAATATGGTATGGAGATGTATGGCGCACCAATCCAGAGCATCCCAAATCTGGTGGCATTCCACGATCCTACGCGCTATATATCGGCAGAGGCGGTTCCCTTCTTTATTGAGCACGGTACTGCCGACAATGTTTGCCCCATCACCCAGAGTGAGCGCTTCGCTGACAGGTTGCGGCACACCATTGGTTCCAGCAATGTGACCTTTGTTTCCCTGGAGGGTGCGGGACATCATGTGAAGGACTTCATGGGCAAGGAGAATATGGATAAGATCTTCAGATTTCTGGACAAGCATATGAAGGTGAAGGAGAAGAA
>JAFSWY010000278.1 GCA_017444295.1 Selenomonadaceae bacterium
GGGGTGTACGGGCTATCCCGGCTGTTCTGCCACCGCTCCGGACAATCATGGAAAGCCGGATTTCTCCGGCAAGGGGCGTACACGCAAAAAGTAGTCGCGATTTTTTGCCCAAATTGGGCAAAAAGAACAATCGTATTTTGCAAGAGGACTTTACTGATCATAGGAGGGACGTTCACATGGAAGAATTACCGCATGGCGAATGGACAGATATTCGCTACAACTACCTTGCCGAAGAGAAACCGGATCTCTTGGCGGCCATGCAAGCAAACGGGGAGCTTATCAAGCATCTCCAAGAGGTGGAGGACTATTATGGCGAGAGGCTTTGGGATTTGGTGGAGAGTCAGATGGAGCGGGAGGGTGTGGATGATGAGTTGAAAGCGCGAGACCCCCTTGGCTGGGTCGGCAGGGTGAACAACATTCGCGCCAGTGTGAAGGAACAGCTTATTGCGGAGATTTGCCAGTAGTACGATGAACAAACTCCTTGACCTCTTCCTGCAATCTGATTCGGTTCATGGAGACTGCTGCCCCAGCGCAATCCTCTCCAACGCAGCAATGAAAGCCTTTCCGATTTCCGTTTGGGAAAGAGATGACATCAGAAGCGGGCAGTCCTTGATTTCTTGGCTGCCGAGTACGGCAACAAGTCCGGCAAAGACGAAGCGAACCTGCACCTTCTCTTCAGCAGACAGCAATTCCTCTTTGATTGACATAGCATCGAACCATATCTTTTGCAGGAGGTCGTGTACCAGATGATTCAAATAGGGCGAGTTGCTTCTGGCGCACAGCATAATGCGTTTCGAATGCTGTAAAACAGCAGGGGCGATGATTGGCGCACTCTGCTCATTGCCGTTACAGGAATGTGACATCAACGCCGCAATCAGCGCTTTGGAAACATCGTTGTTCGCATTTCGCATAAAGGCTTTGTGTGCCAAGTCATCAATGTTACGGTAGTGGTAGTAGAAAGAATTTCGGTTCGTGCCGGACTCCTGTGAGATGCGCAGGACAGTGATATTGGAATAGTCCTCTGTTTCAAGCAACTGCCAGAATGCTTTTTCTATCCTGGTTACGGCCATCTCATCCTGGTTTGATTTCTTTGGACGTGGCATACCATCCCTCCGTACAGAAATTAGACACTTTGCCTAACAATGCCTATTTTATCGTACATCACACTCTGTTATAATGCAAGCAGGAATTGAAGAGGGCACAGTATCGAGGAGGGCTATCCATGAAGAAGGCAGTAAATATGTGGCACTACATTTCGGTGTATCTGGCAGGGTTAAGCGCGCTCGTGGCAATCTTTGCGCCGGTAGATCCGGTACAAAAATGCTTGCTCGCCTCCATTGCCATCCTTTTCCTCCATTTTTTTGAAGAGTTCGGCTATCCGGGAGGCTTCCCTCTGCTGGGGATGAAAGTAATGATGAACAGCACCGAGATGGATTCAACGAAGTGGAACTGCAATAACTTGAACTCCATGTTCGGAAACTGGGGATTTTTGGTGCTGCTCTACATCCTGCCACTGTTTCTGCCATCTGTGAGGTTTCTAACCTTATCCGCCATGATGTTCCTCTTTGCGGAAGTTCTGATGCACCTCATCATCTTTCCCGTGAAGCTGAGGGAGTTCTATAATCCCGGGCAAATCACCGCCGTTCTCGGACTCGGAATCATCGGGGTCTATTACTTCGGAACAGTGTTTGAGCCACAGATGTTTGTCTGGTATGATTACGCCCTTGCCGTCCTCTGGTTTGTTGCTGTGTTCCTCTTCTGTTTCCGGTCGAAACTGTACTGGAATCTGGGCAAGAAAGAAGGGTATGCTCTCACGGATTTAACAGCGTATGGCGTTGGATTCAACGAAAAAATATAAGAGGTGAGAAAAATGCAGTATGAGTGTAAAATCACGGTTTAGGAGACGAAAGTGTTTATTTCACCGACGGGAAAATATGAGCCATTCCGAGTTATAACTCCTCTTGGATTGCCTCCCAATCCAGTCTTTCTATGGCTGACCGCAATCGCTCATACCGAGGCTGCTGCGCATCCGGCAGACGATAGGATGACAGGGATTCCATGACATATCGGATGCTGTCATAATCGAAGCTCATCGCAAACTCCCGCAAGGAAGCATAGGCGTCATCCAGTTCCTCCGAGGTTATTCCCGGTAGATTGCCTTGCGAGATGCTCTTGCGAGCAATCGGTTTCAGTTTCTGGATATAGCTGCGGTAGAGTGCCAGAAGCACGGGGGTATCGCATTGTATCTCATCGGCATTCCCTTGTTTTCCTGCGGCCTCAAGCCATTCAGCCCGCCGGGATAGTTCCGTCGCTCCGATGATCCTGGCCGAACTTTTGAGCGCATGAACCTTGGTGGTGTAGTCTTCTATGTTCCCGTCCTGCCAATATTTCTCTATTTCGTCTGCCCCTCGTTCTATGGATTCATAAAATACGCCCAGAGCCTCCAGATATGCTTTGGCACCGCCGCAATGCTTCCTTCCTGCATCGGCTTCCAAATCCTTGATTTGTGTCACCCAGTCCGGCAATACATTGTCTTCCCTTTCCTGCGCCGCATCATCAGCGGGTGCCATGACCAGTTCCGGCGGCAGGTAATTTCTTATCATGCCTTCCAATTCTGTGCTGTCTATTGGTTTCGTCAGGTAATCGGAGAAGCCTGCTGCTATGTATTCTTCCCTTGCCCCGGAAATGGCGTTGGCGGTCAGGGATATGACAGGGGTATCCTCGTTGGGATGTCCTGGCATCCGCTTCATTTCACGGAGGGTTGCTATGCCGTCCATCCTCGGCATGAGATGATCAAGAAAGATGATGTCATATTTGTTTTTGGCAATCATGCTCAAGCATTCCTGCCCGCTGACAGCAGTATCAATCTTCACCTTGGTCTGTTTCAGCAAGCCTTTTACCACTGTCAGATTCATCTCGGTATCATCCACCACGAGAATTCTGGCATCGGGTGCCTCAAAGGATTTGTGATATGCCTGATGCATCCGTGCACCGCTTTTGCAAGCATCGGCAAACTCACCCACAGGTGTGGCATCCACTACCTTTTGCTCTACCTGAAAAGAGAATGTGGAACCTTGCCCGTACCTGCTCTCCACTTTCAGATCCGCCCCCATGAGCGACAGGATTCTTTTCGTTATATTCATCCCCAGCCCGGTTCCTTCAATGGCGCGATTCCGTTTTTCCTCAATGCGCTCAAAGGCACTGAACAGCTTGGGGATGTCCTCCTCCTTGATGCCAATGCCCGTGTCGATGATACTTGCTTGCAGAAGGATTGCTTCGCCGCTTGCGGGCTGAAATCCCACCTTCAGCGTCACGCTGCCTTGCTTCGTATATTTCACGGCGTTGGTCAAGAGATTCGTGATGACTTGCTTGATGCGGATTTCATCGCCCATAAGCATCCTCGGCAATCGGGCATCGGCATCTACCGTAAATTGCAATCCCTTATCTTCTGCCCGACCTTTCAACAAAGTTACTAAATCGTTCAGCATGGAGGGCAGTTCATATTCTGCCGGAATGATTTCCATTTTTCCTGCCTCAATTTTGCTGAAATCGAGAATGTCATTGACAATTCCCAGCAGACTTTTGGCTGCGCTTTGCACGTTGCTGGCATAAGAAAGGATTTCCGGCTCCCTGCTTTCCCGCAAAATCATTTCGTTCATGCCCAGCACTGCATTGATGGGCGTCCTTATCTCATGGCTCATGCTTGACAGGAAATGCGACTTGGCCTGGTTTGCGGCTCTGGCCTGCTTGGTCATATCCCCCAGTTCCTGCGTTGTTGCGTCAGTAAAGGCTGCCAGCCGATGGGACAAGGGGATGATGCGCCGTTTCGGTTTCAGATCTTCCGCAGAGATCCCGGCAGGTTTCGCCTTGCTGCCTTCGCCCTCGCGCATGCCCACGGCCACTAATGCATCTCCCAATATGCCGCCCTTTCCATGATGTCGGTAAAGTTCTCCCAACCCCCGGATTGGCGTGGCATTGGGCAGGGTGCGCCGATAGAGCGTAATCTCCTGCTCGGCATGGCTTTCCTGAAGGAAGAA
>JAFSWY010000279.1 GCA_017444295.1 Selenomonadaceae bacterium
CTCATAGTCTGTCCCCTACCAATCTGTTTTATTTTTCCAAGACACAGCTGCCATGCTTCAGCAGGTCAGCAATGTTGTAATTGATGGACTGCACGCCAAAATCAGGTTCCTTGCCAAATGGCCTCTTGATGTAATGGGTGTGCGTCCTGTCACCGTCAACCTCCACAATAGCTAAAATGAAGCGTTCCGGCTGATTCAATGCCGTGTGGATTTCATTACGGGAAACGGTGACGGTGGTGCTGCCCTGGCGACGGGCCTTTACCTCAATGAAGCGCAGGCTGCCCTCTGTCTCTTCCCGATCTGCCGGGACTGCCGATTCTATATCATAGCCTACATTATCACGGCTGACATCCTTAGGCGTATAGCCAAGGCTCCGCTCTATCTCCATGACAGCCTTCATGCCTGCCAGTTCCATCATCCGACGGGACATTGCATCCTGTGCAAAGGTGCTTGCAGAATCTTGCATTTCCAACCGCAATTTAGGAATGACCAAGGCCGCACCAATGATAACAGGCGGAAGACCTTTGATATTCCTTTCCTCGGCAATCTCCCGCAGCCGACGTTCCAACCGCTCATGGAGCTGGTCAGCCCGTTTCTGGGCGTTGGCAGCATTCAGATTCGGATTGCCCTTGCCAGCAGCTTCCTTCAATTTTAAGTTGGCTGCCTGAAAGTCCCAATGCTGGATTTCTGCTGTCAATCGTCTGCGAACAGCATCTTCTATCTTATCAAGCATCTGTTTCTGTTGACTGCGTATTTCCCGCAAATGTTTAGGCAAAAGGTGCTCAATGGCATAGTCAGTGGCTATCTTCTCTACACCAGCCTGAAGCCATGTTTCCTCCTGTATGATTTTCTCCACGGCTTCCTGTTCCTCCTCCTTTACCTGCCGATAATTCAGGTAGGGAGCAAAACCTGCGTTCCTAGTTGTACCATTCTCACTCAGCTCCACATAGTGGACATGCTTCGACACAAGTTGATTTTTGCCATTGGAGAGGATGCGTCCGTCCTGTACGCTGTCCTCAATATAAGTCAGCAAACGAACTTCCGGCTCCGTAGCTTGCTCGTCAATAAAAATGGCTCCCTGCTTCAGGATAGAACCGTACTTCTCCTGAATCAGGTTCACCACCGACTCCAATAAGGGATGACCTGGACAGATGAACTCCGCATGGGTAAGCCCTTGAATATCCACCTTCTCCCGATGGAAGGTGATGCGCTCATAGGCTTTCAGCACAGGGCTGCCACTGAAGCCAATGTAAGCCTGTCTGTTCCTAAGCTCCATGGGTACTCTGGTCAGCTCATAGCGATTTTCCTCACGTGAGTAGATTCTCCCTCCTAATTTCACAAAGGCTTCTTTAAAGAAGCTCTCAATGAAGTAAGGTTGAAGTTTCCTCGCTTCTATGCGTTCCATTTCAGCCCGGATTTTGGCTACATCAGCAACCCCCATAATGTCTTTGGTAAGGGCTTGCTCCGCTATAATCTTCTCCAAATGTTTGCGGTCGAGACTGTCATCGAGGACTGTGTTCAGATATGCCTTCGTCTTCGGGTCCTGCCCATAACGTATAGCTTCGACCAGCAGTTCCCTCAAAGGCTTATTATTAAAGGAAACCTTGCCAAGGATATCAAAGACCTTGCCTCCCAAGGCTTTTCTCTCTTCCTCCAGTTTCTCGAAGAGGCGTTTGAACACATCGCCTTCACGAGTATTGTCCGCCACCATATTCCAGAGATAGCAGACCTCCGTCTGCCCGATGCGATGGATACGCCCAAACCTCTGCTCCAGACGATTCGGATTCCATGGCAGGTCATAATTCATCATCAAATGAGCTGTTTGAAGGTTAATACCTTCTCCGGCAGCATCGGTAGCCAGCAGAATGCGGATGTTCTTATCCTGCCGGAACTGGTGCTCTGCCAGATGACGGTCATCACGCTTCATCTTGCCGTGGATGACCACCACAGCGTCCTGACGCCCCAGCAAACTGCTTATCTTCCGCTGTAAATAGTACAGGGTATCCGTATGTTCGGTGAAGATAATGAACTTCTCATGTTCGCCAGCCTCATTCCGCAGATGCTCATTCTCCTGCAAAAGCCTCGACAGTTCGTCCCATTTCCTGTCCACGCCACTCATGCGGACAGCATTGGCCATGGACATGAGATTCTGCAAGATGGCAATCTCTGCCTCAATCTCCTGTATGGTCTTGGCTGCGGTGGCCTGGCTGGCAATATTGTCTTCGGTGTTCTCCCATTCATCATCAGGAAGCTCATCAAAGTCATCTATATCCCTATCGTCCATCCAGTCAAAATCATTCTGCCAGCCGTGCTGCTTGGTCTTCGCCTCCAGAATCAAATCCTCCAGCCGCTTGATACGACGACACAAAGACTGGTAAATAGCTTCCGGCGAGGATGCCAGACGACGCTGAAGGGAGGTCAGGGCGAAGCCAACCGTGCTTTTGGCCTTCTTGGACAGCTTGTCCGCACGATTGAACTCGTTCTTTACATAGTCCGTGACGGCCTCATACAGTTCCTGCTCACTTTGGGACATCTCATAGTTAATGGTATAAGCAATGCGTTCAGGGAACAATGGTCTGCCATCGAACTTGAGCAGTTCCTCCTTCACCAGCCTACGCATGATGTCAGAGACATCCAAAGCACTCTTGTCCCGTTTTGCCCCCTCGAAGCGGTCTGGGTCAATGAGCGACAGAAACAGGCGGAAATCCATGTCCTTGCCGTTATGAGGCGTAGCCGTCAGCAGCAAAAAATGACGAGTAACCGAAGCCAGCAACTGCCCCAAACGAAATCTCTTTGTGTAGTTTATCTTGGTGCCAAAGAAAGCAGCCGACATCTTGTGAGCTTCGTCGCAGACAACCAAATCCCAGTCAGATGCCTTCAGACGCTCTTGCAGCTTCTCATCACGGGAGAGCTTATCCAGACGTGCTATGCAAAGATTCATCTCCGTGAAAATGTTCCCGGTAATAGCTGCCTCGATGCGGTCGTTGGTCAGTATCTCGAATCGCAGGTGAAACTTATGGAACAGCTCTTCCTGCCACTGCTCCGCCAGACTGCCGGGGCAAACAATCATACACCGCTGCACATCTCCACGCATGATAAGTTCCTTGATGAACAGCCCTGTCATGATGGTCTTGCCCGCACCAGGGTCATCAGCCAGAACAAAACGAAGTGGATGCTTGGGCAGCATCTTCTCGTACACCGCTGAAATCTGATGAGGCAATGGCTCGATGGAGGACGTATGAACAGCCAGGTAAGGGTCAAAGAGATGGGCCAGTTCAATGCGATAACTTTCTGACACCAGCCGCATCAGATTCGCATCGCCATCAAACTGCCATGGCAATGCTTCCTCTGCAAGAGAAATTGATGCCATGTCGTCCTCCAAAATCATCTGCTTGCCCACGTCGCCACGGTCGGTCTGGTAAACTATCTCGATAACACGACCATGGGGTATGACTTTCAAGACCTCGACCGTGCCATTGGCCAATATCCCGTTCAACTTGCAACCGTTTACAATGTCTTTCGCATCAATCATCAGCAATGCCTCTGCTTCCAAACACCCGCTTCATCCCTTCGACACTTATCAGCCATGTATTCCCCGACTTCCGTGCCTCCGCTGAAGTAAATTTTGCTGGTGCCTTTGAATACCCGGTGCAAGCCTGACGAACAGTAATAGGAGCCATGTTCCATAGCTGAGCAGCTTCAGTGGCAGTCAGAACCTTATCTAATACGTTTCCCATAGCCAATCTCCCAAAAAGAAAAATACTCATATTATCATTATACAAGAAAATTACGACATTTTCAATCGAAAATGATTGAAAATGTCGTTTTTGAATCCGACGACTGAAACGGTTTTTTTCATACAAAAGGGACTGTCACACGGTCATTACGTGCGACAGCCCCATCTCTCTATCATGCAAGGCCATTGTCAGGCAAGGAAAAAGACCTGCTTCATCTTGGGCTGGGCGCCGGTCTCGGGGTCCATCTCCATGACCATGACATCCTTCATGTACTCGTTCCATTTGTCCACCACGGGGCTTTCCGCCTGGCATTTTTCCGCATAGGCGATGCCCTTCTCGCACTCGAAGTAGCCGAAGAGCTCGTTCCCCACGTTCCAGATGGTGTAATTGCCGATGCCGGCGTCCTTCAAGACCTGCTTGAGCTCCGGCCAGATGTTGTCATGGCGCTTCTTGTACTCCTCCAGCATGCCTTCCTTTACAACGGCCTTCCATGCAAAGCGTTCCATTCTTCCTCATCCTTTCAACCAGCCATTCTCGTCGATCTCATCGCCGTAGCGGTCCCGGGTGATCTCGTCCAGGGTCTTGCCCCGGTCGTCGCCGCCCCAGAAAGTGCCCGCAATCCAGCTGATGACGCAGAAGCCGATCATGAGGATTGCCGCCACCTGGAAGCCAAGGGCCTCCATGATGAGGGGAACCGCAAAGCCCCAAACGGCAGCGGAGAAGCGCGTCACGAAGAAGGTGAAACCCTGTGCCGTGGCGCGGTAGCGCACGGGGAAGAGCTCGGAGCTCCAGAGCTGGTAGAACTGCTGCTGCATGGAGAAGCCCCATACCACGGTGAAGAACACCAGCATCCAAGTCTGGAGCATGTTGGGAGGAAGCACCCAGACGAACCAGCTGATGACACCGAGGCCGGAGAACAATGCATAGATCTTGCGGCGATTGAACTTGTCCGCCGTGTACATGAAGATGATGGTGGTCAGGATGCAGACCGCGAAGTTCAGGCAGGTCAGGCCAAGGCCCATGGCATTGCTGAGGTTGCCCACATGCTCATAGACGTAGGGCATGAAGAAACCGTTGGTGCTTGCCGCGAGGTTCCAGAAAGCGTAGACGCAGACGCAGAGGGCGACGGTCTTGAAACTGGTGCCGCGCAGGATGTCGGCGTAGGTGGCCTTCTTCTGCACGATGCCCTGGGCCGCAAGCTCCTTCTCCTTTGCCTTTGCCGCTGCCCACTCCGTGGACTCCGGCATCTTGAGCCGCTGGTACCAAATCCACGCCGCCACGATGATGAGGTGGGCGAAGATGAGCCGGTTGCCCAACAGCCCGAACATCTCGTTCATCGGGATCGAAGCCGCAAATACGACCACAGGCCCCAGTATCCACGCAATCTGTGCCGAGCCGCAGTGCTTCGCCCGGTTTCTCGACGGCGCCTCTTCGGCGATGAACGTCCAGGACGCCACCACGTCCGCGCCCACCATGAGGCCGACGATGACATAGCCCAGCAGGAACATGGGGTAGTTCGTCGCAAGGCAGATGATCGCCACGCCGATCATGTAGATGAGCAGGGCCCAGTTGTAAACGAACTTGCGCCCGTACTTGTCGCAGATCTTGCCGCCAATGAGAGCGCCGATGGCCGCGCCGCCCGTATTGGAGGAAAGAGCTGCCAAAAGCCCCATCTGCAGGCTGCTCATGCCGAGGTATTCCTGCCACATGCTGAGTCCCGATGCGCCCGCAACGATGGAACCGGCATCGATATAACTGATAAGACCTGCAATCAATGTTTTTTTCCATGCGGACATATTGTAGTCCAATTCCACATTGAGCATCTTTTTCCCTTCCTTTCTTTTGGGGCCGCCCGCGCTGGCGGCCCCATTTCAAAGTTCCAGCATCAATCAAGCAATTCCGTGTTCAGGTTGATATTGAAATCCTTCGCCAAGTCCAGGAAATTCTGCTTGGTGATGGTTTGCTTCTTGCCGCCCATGGAGCGTACCTTCACGCAGATCTCCGACGCCTTCTCCACCGTGTCCATGAGCCCAAAGGCCTCGTCGAAGTCATCGCCGCAGACGAAGAGCCCATGATGCGCCCAGACCACAACGCGGTATTTCTCCATGAGCTTCGTGGAGGCATCGGCAATCGCCTTGCCCCCCGGCACCATCCAGGGAACGACCCCCAAGCCTTCCGGGAAGATGACGGGATCCTCCGTTGCCATCTCCCAAAGCTCCCGTGTGAAGTCCTTGTCGTTCAGGGGGAGAACGAAGGTCAGCGCAATGAGGTTCGTGGGGTGGGCATGGTAGATGATGCGGTTCCTGCCATCCGTGAGCCTCTTCTTGAGCTCATGGTTCGCAAGATGGGTGGGAAGCTCGCTGGTGGGGCACCCTCCGTTGACCAGGCCCCAGACAATGCCATAGTTCTCGCCCTTCCCGTCGATTTGGATAAGCGCCACGTTCTCCTCCGGGGCAAGCTCCACATTCCTCATGTACTTGCCGCTGCCCGTCACCAGGAAGTATTCCCCGGCAATCCCCGGCACCGTGTTTCCGATGGGCCGCCACTCCTTCACCTCGTGCAGGGACTCCTTGACCTCCTCCACTTCCCCTGCGGGGACGCGATAGGTCAGGTTGCCGCCGTTGCGCTCGTGCCAGCCCTTTTTGAAGGCATCCGCCGTGAGGCGGATGAAGCCTTCCATGAATTTCGATTTCTTGATGTCCATCGTCCTTAGCCTCTCTTCGACAAAACTTCTTTTTCGTATTCCTTGACCATGGGGAACCACTCGCCATCCGCAGGCGCATCATTCCTCTTGCAGAACTCTGCCCAAACATCGCCGAAGGGCAGGGTCTTGAGCTCCTCCTGCGCCACCATGAGGGCCGAGAACTCGCCCTTGTCCTGCAAGGACTTGAGCTCCTCCACCGGCTGGAGCAATGCGTAGAGCAGCGCCTTCTGGAAGTTGCGGTAGCCCGTCGTCCACGCGGATACGCGGTTGATGGAGGCATCGAAGTAGTCCAGGGCGAGCTTCACGCTGCCGGAAAGCCCCCCGCAGCGCACGATCTCGCGGGCGATCTCCTTCGTCTCATCGTCAAACAGCACCACATGGTCGCTGTCCCAGCGCACCGGCCTCGTCACATGGAGGGCAATCTCGTCAAAGAAGGCCAGAAGCGCCGGAATCTTGTCGCTGACCACCTCGGTGGGATGGTAATGGCCGTTGTCCATGAGAGGAATGCACTTGTCCTTGTTCAACGCCGCGTAGGACAGGGCGAACTCGGAGCTTCCCACCG
This sequence comes from Selenomonadaceae bacterium, assembly GCA_017444295.1. Classification (GTDB taxonomy): domain Bacteria; phylum Bacillota; class Negativicutes; order Selenomonadales; family Selenomonadaceae; genus UBA3796. Next base: position 7,004 of record JAFSWY010000279.1, read on the forward strand.
TGTAGGACTCGACACCGATGCCGAAGACCTTGCTCTCGACGCAGGGCTTGACCTTCTTGAAATCATAGGGCTCGGCGAGGATGGCGTCGATGCTCTCGCGATAGCGCTTGCGGGGGCCAAGCCTGTCGCCGGGAATGTCCTTGAAGCCGTCGCCGGTCCAGATGTTCATGACGCAGGGCTGTCCCAGCTCCTCCGCGAGATAGGAACTGATGCGGATGCAGGCCTTGCCGTGCTCGATCCAGAACTTCCTCGTTTCCTCGTTCGGCGAGGAAAGCGTCAGCGGGTCGCACTTGGGATGGGAGAAGAAGGTGGGGTTGAAATCGCAGCCAAGGCCGCGCTCCTTGCAGAACTTCACCCATTTCTCGAAGTGCTTGGGCTCCAGCTTGTCCCTGTCGGCCCATTCGCCCTTCTCAAAGATTGCGTAGCTGGCATGGAGGTTCATCTTCGGCTTGCCGGGAACCAGGCTGATGACCTTGTCGATGTCCGCCATGAGTTCCTCCGGCGTGCGGGCACGGCCCGGATAGTTGCCCGTCGTCTGGATTCCGCCCGTCAGTGGCTTGCTGGGATCCGTGTCAAACCCGCGGACATCGTCGCCCTGCCAGCAGTGCAGCGAGATGCTGACATCCTTGAGCGCATCCAGCGCCTTCTCTGCATCGACACCAACGGCGGCATACTTTGCTTTTGCTTCCTCAAATCTCGACATTTCAAACCCCTCCATTTTGCATAAATGAACATCTATCCTAAAACCGCAAGGTCTTGTCCACCAGTTTCACGTCAAAGGACTTCCCGACCACCTGCCGCGCCTCGTTCAAGTCCTCGAACACCTTGTCCTTGAGCATCTGCGCCATGAGGTTTCCAAGAGCCGTCGCCTCAACGGGGCCGGCATAGACCTCCTTGCCCGTCTCCGTGGCAATCAGCGCATTGAGGAACCTGTCCTGGCAGCCGCCGCCCACCACGTGAATGCGGCTGTAGGTCTTGCCCGTGACCTCCTCGATTTCCGCAACGGTCTGTGCATAGCACCGCGCAAGGCTGCAATAGATGCAGTAGAGAAGCTCGCATTCCGTCTCCGGCTTTTCCTGCCCATGGCTCTCGCAATAGTCCTGGATGGCCTTTATCATGTTGTCCGGTGCCAGGAATGCCTCGTCGTTCACATTCACGACGGAGGTGAAGTACCTGCCGATGTAGGCGAGCTGGTAAAGTTCCTCGAAGGTGTACTTGTGCTTGAATTCCCTCCGAAGGGACTGCATCATCCACATGCCCATGATGTTCTTGAGATAACGGTAGCGGTAATGGTAGCCTCCCTCATTGGTGAAGTTGTGCTCGCGGCTCTTCTCCGTGCAGTCGGGGATCAGCCGCTCGATGCCCATGAGGGACCAGGTGCCGGAACTCAGGTAGATCGCGTCCTCCGCGCTGGTGGGAACCGCCATGACCGCCGAACCGGTATCATGTGTCGCAGGGAGCACCACCTCCGTCTGGTAGCCCACACGCTCTGCAATCTCCTCCGAGAAGGCGCCCACCACCGTCTTCGGCATGTTGAGCTCGCCGAAGATTTTCTTGGGATAGCCCAGCTTTTCCATGAGCTCGAAATCCCAGTCCTGCGTCTTGGCGTTCACAAGCTGGGCCGTGGTGGCGTTGGTGTACTCGTTCTTTGCCACCCCCGTGAGCAGGTAGTTCAGGTACTCCGGAATCATCAGGAAACGCTCGGCCTTCTCCAGAAGTTCCGGCTCCTTCTTCTTGATGGCCATGAGCTGGTAGATGGAGTTGAAGAGCTGCTTTTGGATGCCGTTGCGACCGTAAAGCTCCTCCTCGCCGATGGCCTTGTAGACCTCCTCGTCCATGCCCTTCGTGCGGCTGTCGCGGTAGGCCACCGTATCGCCCAGGACGTTCCCCTCCCCGTCCAGCAGGACGAAATCCACGCCCCAGGTGTCAATCCCCATGCTGGCGGGAATGCGGTCCAGACGCTTGCACTCCTTGAGTCCGTTCACCAGCTCCCCAAAGAGGTGGTCGATATCCCAGCAGAGATGCCCGTTCCGCTTCACCAGCTTGTTCTCGAAGCGGTAAATCTCCTCGATGCGAAGCTTGCCGTTCTCCATCCACCCAAGGATGTGCCGCCCGCTGGAGGCGCCGATATCCACGGCCAGATAATATTTCCTCTCCGACATTTCCCATCCCTCCGTATAGTTTGTTTTCTTTTGTTTTCTCCTTTGTTTTTCTTTGTTTTTATCATAATACATCAGAAACAAAAATAAGTCAACATTTTTTGTTGACTTATTTTTGTTTTATTTTGTTTTTATTGGGATTTAAGTTTTCAATCCAAAGAAACCAGTTTATACTGGCCACTGCCCATCCTGAGCGCCTTCATGGCAGAGAGCTGCCGCAATCCACGGACATCCGCCGCAGGACATTCAAGAAGGTGATAGTATTTGTTGAACACACCGAACACCGAGCCATTGAGGAAAACAACGGCGATGATGGATGCCAAAGCATAACCAAAGCGGTTACGGGGCTGGGGGCTGTCGATCGGGAACCTGCTTTGTTACTTCAGATACTGCCGAAAGAATGTTGCCAGTTTGTCAAAGGGGATTTTGTCCTTGTTGTCGTAAAGATCCACATGGCTTGCACCGGGGATAATCATCAGCTCTTTGTTATCGCCCTTGAGCTTCTTGAAAGCATCTTCGCCGAAGTAGCGGGAGTGCGCCTTCTCGCCGTGGATGACGAGGACAGTGCTCTGGATTTCATCGCTGTAAGCGAGGATGGGCATATTCATGAAGGACAGCGCCGTGGTCAGATTCCAACCGTCGTTGGAATTCAGGGAACGGGGGTGATAGCCTCGCTCCGTCTTGTAATAGGCGTAGTAGTCTTTCACGAAATAGGGCGCATCTTTGGGCAGTGGGTCAACGACCCCACCGGCCTTCTTGTAGGTGCCGTTCCTATAATCTTCGGTGCGTTGGGCGTTCAGGTTCTGTCGATTCATCCGGCGTTCCGCTTGGAGAGTAGCCGCGTCCTTGTCGTAATCAAAATAGCCGTTGGCCATGACCCGGCTCATGTCGTACATGGTAGAGGCCACCATGGCCTTGATGCGGGTGTCGATAGCCGCCGCGTTTAAGGCCATGCCGCCCCAACCGCATATCCCAATGATGCCGATGCGTTCCGGGTCAACATTATCCTGCACGGAAAGGAAATCCACCGCCGCCGAAAAATCTTCGGTGTTAATGTCCGGGGATGCCACAAAGCGAGGACTGCCGCCGCTCTCCCCCGTGAAGGAGGGGTCAAAGGCGATGGCCAAAAATCCCCGTTCGGCCATTTCCTGGGCGTAGAGTCCGGAGGACTGTTCCTTCACTGCGCCGAAAGGCCCGCTGACCGCAATGGCCGGCAGCTTGCCCTTGGCATTCTTCGGCTCATACAAATCTGCCGCCAAGGTGATACCGTAACGGTTGACAAAAGTCACCTTGCGATGGTTTACCTTTTCGCTCTGGGGAAACACCTTGTCCCATTCCTGCGTCAAGCTGAGCTCGGCCGCTTTTATCATCCTGTCTCCACTCCTCTCGGCACTGACCATGTTATCTGCAGCAGCGGCATCGCCCGACACTGGCACAGCCATAAATCCGGCGCAAAGCATCGCCGCAAGTATTTGCTTCATCTTGCTCTTCATGTTCCTCTCTCCTTCATGGCATATCTGTTATCCATTTCCGATTTGCTGAGTTCATTATAGGTCAGGAGTAGGAATATGACAAATACTTAGTTTGTATGATGAATCATGCTCAAAAAGCATAATAAAGCCTATAAAAAAGCCGCCTCAAAAGCGGCCATAACCAACCGCCCTGCGCGGGAAAAGACCTGCCCTTTCTTCCAGACGATATAATTGGCGGAGTGGAGTTCGGGCAGCAGGGGGCGAAATACGATACCTTGCCGCCTCGGTGCGTCCACGGAAATGAGTCCCGCAAATCCCAGCATGCTGCCGAAGCCCTGCTCCACCAAAAAAGCGGAATTGTAGGCGAGGTTGTAGGTTGCCACAATCTTGAGGTTTTCCGCTGATTGTCCCAGCCAGTGGTCGAACTCCTTTGATTCTATGGCCTGCAGGGATACAATCAGCGGCTCCGAGAGCAGATCCTCGGCCGAGATGCCGTCCCTTACAGCCAGGGGATTGTCTCTCCGCATAAAAAGCCCCCAGACATCCTCATGGGAGAGTTTCCGATAAACATATTCCACCGGTGGCGTACTGCGGCACAGCAGGGCAAAGTCCAGCAGTCCTTTTTCGAGTCTGTCCGTCACCAGTTCCGCATTTCCGCTGGTCAGATGGACACGGATGCGAGGGTAGGAGCGGTGCAGGGGACGAATGGCGCGGATTACCTCCGCCATGCCTTCCGTTTCGCCGCAGCCAATGTAGATATCCCCCTCCACCAAATCATCTGCATGGGATAGTTGTTCCACGGTCTTGTCTGCCAAAGCCGCTATTTCCTCTGCCCGTGCTTTCAGGAACATTCCCGCCTCTGTCAGTGTCGTTCTTTTCTTGCTCCGTACCAGGAGTGCTGTCCCCAACTCTGCCTCCAAATCCGCAATCTGGCGGGAAAGGGTCGGTTGCGTCAGGTTCAACGCTTCTGCCGCCTTGCTGATGTTTTCGTGCTTGGCCACCGCCAAAAAATATTTGAGTACGCGAAACTCCATATATATCACTCCCCGAAAAGCAATATATCAGAATAATTCATGCTTTTCAAGCATGATAAGAAAACTCCTTGTTCCACTCCATGCTCGGATAAGGGATTTCCTTGCCATCAACCAATTCTGCTATCCGGTAATCCGCCGGGTAGTCATTCCATGTGGGAAAGTTCACGAACATACGCCCCATCCCCGAAATAGCAATTCCCGTCCATTGATGGCCAGATCCGGCTATTTTTTCTGCCTGGGCAGCCGCCTGAGCCACAGACAATGGCAGCGCGGATACGATGCACATGAAAGCAAGCAGCCCATACAAAATAATCTTCTGCACGCATTGCCTGTATTTCCATCTGCTTTTGCGGGGGGAACGATGGCGGCTATGGAAGCGCTGAATGCCTTGCTCGGCAGGAGTATAGGATAGGCATTGGCGCAGGACTTCGGCTCTGCGCTGATTTTTTGCTAACTGGCAGGAATTGAGTCTATGGTGAGCGAAAATAATTAGGGGCAGACGATTCAATTATCGAATGCACTATGCTGATGATATTTTCTAAAATTCTAACAATTAGAGGTTTTTATGGAAAGACAAGAAATGACCGCATTGGATGCGTACATCAATCGTGTCTATAAAATCATTGTCCTTATCATTCCCATATTTTGCTTGTGTGCGGCTGGGTCAATAACACTTATGCAGGCTCATGGATGGTATCCTCCAATTGACCCTGTTCTGTTGATGTTGTTTGATGTTTCAACGGTTGCCTATTTGCTGATGGGGATTTATTTCATCAGAACCGGATTTGGTAATGATGGCATAGTTATTCCTCGGAAACTTAAAGCGGCCAAAATTACTATGGCGACTATTGTCGTAATCCAGTGGAACGCTATTTCTTATTTATGGCCGTTTACCGATTTTTGGGCATATTTACTGTTATTCACGATTGTAGAAGGGTTCTTTTTCGATTCAAGATTAGTAGCATGGTCATCCCTTGCAATTGTCCTATCCCTTATCGTTTCATGGGTACTTGGCAGTGATATGTTGTTGCCCGAACGCAACGACCTATTTATGACGAACTTGACCTTTCGCATTATTGGGCTGGTGCTGATGTTGCTTTCAATAAATATTATCACATATTTCGGTGGAAAATTCCTTGTGGAAGAACTGGAGAAATATGTAAATTATGACACACTTACCCATCTTTTGAATCGCCGGAGCATGGATAATTATCTACAGGCAGCCAAAAGGCATGCCGAAACGGGCAAGGCCACCTTTTGCCTGATGCTGATGGATATTGATGATTTCAAGAAGGTGAACGACACCTATGGACATGATTGCGGTGATGAGGTGCTGAAATATGTAGCCGGGGTGGTATCAACAGATGTGAGAAAGAACGACAATGTATTTCGCTGGGGAGGTGAGGAAATCCTCGTTTTGTTGAATGCGGATGAGGAGAAAGCGATTGCCGCAGCATAACGGATACGGCATGACATAGAAAAGGATTCTGTAAACTATCGTGATGAAGTCAGCGTCAATGTCACAGTGACCATTGGGGTTTCGTTGTACAAAGGCGGGACATCCATACAGGACATGATGGATGATGCAGATGCAAAACTTTATTACGGGAAGCGGAACGGCAAGAATCAAGTTGTCAGTAGTTTACCCAAGAATGACGAAAAGGGGAAAGAATAGACAAAAGCGTGACTCCTTCCCCGATTTCAGGGTGAAAGTGGTGGATTCCTTTCCCGACGATATCGGCGTTGGTATATTTTGCCTTTGGCAAAATCTGAACAATGCGTTATAATATAATAGAATAAGGGAAAAATTCGGAAAAGGGGGCTTTGATGTGCAGGAAAAATATATCTTGGCTTTGGATTCCGGCACCGTGAAGAATCGGGCAGTGATATTCAACCGGGCCGGTGATATGGTTTCCTATGCGGAAAAGCGGATCAGTGTCAATCGCCCTCATAGCGGCTGGGTGGAGCAGGACCCTGACGAGATCTGGAGCACCCAGCTTTGGGCGGCGAAGGAGGCCATCAGTTTGGCGAGGCTCTCCAACAGCGATATTGCTGCCATTGGCATCACGAACCAGCGGGAAACCACCATCGTATGGGACCGTTCCACCGGGCGTCCCATCTATCCGGCCATCAGCTGGAAATCCAGGCAGACGGACAAGATTTGCAGCCAATTGAGGAAAAAGGGGTTGCAGGAGGAAATCCGCCAGAAGACTTCCCTTGTCATCAATCCCTATTTCTCGGCCACGAAGCTCTGCTGGATCCTGGAGAATGTGCTGGGAGCTCGGGAACTGGCCAGCCGAGGGGATCTCATCTTCGGGACCGTTGACACATGGCTCATGTGGAAGCTCAGCGGGGGAACCATCTTTGCAACGGATTTCTCCAATGCTTCCCGCACCATGATGTTTCATTTGCGGGAACTGAAGTGGGATGAGGATATCCTGCGTCATCTGGACATTCCCGCATGCATGCTTCCCCAGGTGCTTCCCTCCAGTCATGTTTACGGCCTGACAGATGCCAAGGTCATGGGCTCCGGGATTCCCATTGCGAGCTGCATCGGCAACCAGCAGGCCGACCTTTTCGGCGAGGCTTGTTTTTCCAAGGGGATGGCAAAGAATACCTATGGGGAAGGCTCTTTTTTCCTGATGAATGCAGGGACAGAGTACCATAGGTCGCAGAATGGGCTGATTACCACAATCGCATGGGGAATCGGCAGCGAGGTCACCTATGCGATTGAGGGCAGTGTGTTCGTCTCCGGCTCCACGCTGGAATGGCTGAAGGAGAGGCTGGCTTTTCTCGATTCCATGTCGGACTCGGAGTGGGTGGCGAAACAGGTACCGGATTCCGGCGGAGTGTATTTTATTCCGTCCTTCCGCGGGCTTTCCGCTCCTTATTGGGATACCCAGACCAGCGGCATGATCATCGGGCTCAAGGAGGATACGACCCGTTCCCACATTGTCCGTGCGGCATTGGAGTCCCTTGCCTATCAGGTGCGTGATGTTTACGAAGCGGTGGTTTCCGATACGGACACGGAAATCACGGATATCCGCGTGGATGGCGGTGCCAGCCAGAACAGCCTGCTCATGCAGTTCCAGGCGGACATCCTGAACCTTCCGGTCATCCGTCCTTATATCAATGAGACGACTGCCCTGGGGGCAGCCTATCTCGCCGGCCTGGCGGTGGGGCTCTGGAAGGACGTGGAGGAGCTTCACTCCCTTTGGCGCGAGGGCATGCGGTTCCATCCCCGCATGCAGGAGAACCAGCGCAATGAGCTCTATGATGGATGGCAGAATGCAGTATCATGTGTCATGGGTTGGACAAAATAGGAAGGAAAATTTCTCTGTTGGGTCGAATATATGAATATATAGAGTAAAGGGAATATGTTGGCAAACATAGAAAGAGCAGGGGCCAATCATGAAACAAGTGATATTTAATCTGCAGTCCCTCAGTGAATTGGATGGCTGCATCGAGAAGTTTCGAAGGGAATGTCCGGAAATCTATTCTTCTTTGCTGATTTCTGTATTCACCCATTGGAATGACCGCGAGATTATTTCAAAGCTTACGTCCAGGCTTGCACAATGCCTGCCCTCGGCATGCATTGTGGGCTCCACATCTTCGGGGGGGATTGTGGAAGGCAGGCTGGAAATGCATACCACGGTTCTGAGCTTCATGGTTTTCCAGGAAGCAAGGATTGAGGTGCATAGCTTCTCTGACAAGACGGATCCTCTGGAAGAGGGAGAACGTTTCCTGGCAGAATGCATGCTGATTGACAGCCTGGTGGGGATTGAGTTCCTTGCGACGCTGAAAACCTTCAATGTCCAGGGATTTTTCGGACAGTTGGCGAATCTGCCGCTGGAAGTGGAAGTGTTTGGCGGTGGTGCGGATACCTATGAGGCGGATGGGACGACCTATGTGTTCACGGATGAGGTCATCCTGGATGCGGGCATGGTGGCGGTCTGCTTTGCAGGAACTACACTGTCCATACAGGTGGATTCCGGATTTGGGTGGAGGCCTTTGGGTTCGCCGATGAAGATTACGGCGACGCATGGGAACCTGATTGTCCGTGAATTGGATCATCAGCCGGCGGTATCGGTTTATGAGAAATACCTGAAGATATATCCCAATGAACATTTCAACCGGAACATCCTGGAATTCCC
>JAFSWY010000280.1 GCA_017444295.1 Selenomonadaceae bacterium
ATGATCAAGGTGCGGGCCACGAAGAAGGATAGGGCAGATCTGGTGAACATCGTCGATATCTTCCGCGCCAATATCGTGGACATCACCCAGGAGAACGTCGTCATTGAGCTCACGGGGCATCAGGCAAAGATCGACGCCATCTGTGAGGTGCTTTCCGAGTACGAGATCGTGGAGATTGCACGAACGGGGGCGATTGCGCTTTCCCGTGGGCCTGTTCCTGTGAAGCGCATGTGATTCGGAAAATATTTTGTGGAAAAAAGAGGATTTTGCTGTTTTGTGGAGAAACAGTAAATAATAAAGAGTTTGTGTTTATGTATGAGGAGCGCGTCAAGCACGGTTCCTGCACCCCATTTGACATGGAAGAAAGGAATGTGGCAGAAAATGGCAGGAAAAATCAAGAATTGCCCGGTTTGCGGAAAGCTTTACAATGAGATTGGACGGAAGATGTGTCCGGATTGCTTTGACAAGCAGACGGAGAAGGAAGACGAGGTCGTGGCCTACGTTCGCGAGAACAAGGGCGCAAAGATCCCGGAGATCATCGAGGCAACTGGTGCCCCGGAATCCCTGATCAAGCGCTTGATCCGCGAGGGAAGGTTCGAGCAGATTGGCATCAAGATGACATATCCCTGCGAGAAATGCGGGGAGCCCATCATCATGGGCAAGCTCTGCCAGAGCTGCCAGGACAAGATAAAGAAAGACCTCCAGCATACACAGGCGAAGTTCGTGGCGGCGAATCCGGCTCCCAAGCAGGAACCGGCGGCACAGTCGAAGGGGAAGGGCATGTATTCCCTAAAGAGATCGTAAGGAACAGCTTTTTTCTGTGTGACAGGCAAAAAAAGCAGAAAATCGGAGAAAAATGGCGATAAAACGAGATAATCGCTAAAAATGACCGAAGGGCAGGAGTTAAGTCTCCTGCCTTTTTTTACGATAGATTGGCAGAAGGAAAGGGATGTCCTGCTAGTTCGAACAGAATCAGCAATAAAAAGGAATAGCAATCACAACAGGTGGTGAATATCATGTATATCAACAACAACATTCAGTCCATCGCGGGGGCCTATGCCATGAACAAGACGGCTCCTGCGAAACGCTCCAATGAGGCAGGTATGGCATCCTTTCGGGATGAGGTGCATCTTTCCAGCGAGGCCCAGACCTTTAGAAGCATGCTCCAGGATCTCAAGGGCATGGATGATGTCCGCCAGGACAAGGTGGACTTCTATACTGCGGCCATCGAGAGCGGGAATTATGATGTTTCGGCGGCGAACATTGCCAGCCGTATGCTGACGAACCGCTTCTGATACGGGAGGCAACGGACTTTATGTGGCAGGAACTCATAAAGGTTTTGCAGCAGCTGAACAAGGAATATAGTGCCCTCCGTTCTATTGGGGAGGAAAAGCATCGTTTGTTGGTTTCCGTGAACCTGGCAGAGCTGGAACCCCTTCTCAAAAGGGAAAATCAGCATACCGTCAATATCGCGGAGGCGGAAGGCCGCCGAAAAGAAATCCTGGCGAAGCTGGCAAGCATGGAAAAGAATCTTCGTCCGGACATGAAGATGGCAGAGATTTTCTCTGTGGTCTCGAATCCGCAGGCGAAGGCAGCCCTTCAGAAACTCCACAAGCAGCTTGACGAACAGGTGGAGGCGGTGGTGAGCCAGAACGAGATCAATTCGATTCTCGTCCATGGGGCATTGAATGCCGTGAATGCAAAGCTCAACCAGATCGGAGGGGCCAAGGTGGAGCCTGCTTATGGGCAGGGAGGCAAGGATGTCGTCACCCATCGCAGGAACTTTGAGTTTAATGCATGAACGTATAAGGGACAGGAAGGATCTCAATGGAAGAGGCAATCAAGCTCATCCGGCGGCAGATGGTGATCTGTTCCAGGATAGATGGGCTGTTTGAGGAACTCAAGGCCGTCCTTCGGAAGGGAACGGGCGGCAAGGATTTAAGCGAGGCAGTCAAGCGCATTGAGTCGGTGTTTGCCGAACTCTCCGGCTTGGAGGAAGGGCAGAGGGAATTCCTTCGGGCGCGGCAACAGGAGAATATGGTTGGCTTTATACAGGCGCAGCCCGCCTCGGTGGAAAGAGATGTGGCCATGCGCCTTCTTTCGCAGGTGGAGTCTTTGCAGCAGCAGCTTTCCTGGCAGTCGGAAATGGTGAAGGAGCTTTTGCAGCACAGCAAGGCGTTCATAGAATATCATATCAATGTGCTCTCCCAGGCGAGGGCAGACGGGCCCTATGGCCCCTCAGGGGCAGCCCCGGCGGAGGCACAGCGGGGCCGCAAGATGTTCGATGCGAATGTATGAACATGGAACATGAATGAAAGAATGATTTATATAGAAAGATGAGGGATGAACATGCGATCCACCTTTTCGGGACTCAATACCCTGGTGCGGGGCATCAATGTGAACCAATTGTCCCAGCAGACCGTGGGACATAATATATCCAATGCAGATGCGGAAGGGTACTCCCGCCAGAGCGTGAACCTGGCGGCAACCCGCGGACAGTTCCAGACCTCCGTTTATGGCGAGGTCATAGTGGGAACCGGTGTGGATTCCACATCCCTGACCCGTGCGAGGGATATCTATGCAGACCGCCAGTACTGGTCGGAGAATTCCACCATGGAATACTACAACTCGCGGGCAAAGGAGTACGACAAGCTGGAAGCGATTTTCAACGATACGACCAATGAGGGCATTGAGAGCGCGTTGGAGGAATTCTACAAGTCCTGGCAGACGCTTTCTGTCTATGCCAGCGATTCCAGTTCCCGCATTTCCACCTTGGAGCACGGCAAGGTCCTTGCTGACAGGATCCATTCGACGACAAAACAGCTTCAGGAACAGATTGAGGCAAACTATGATGACATCCGTCTCAATGTCAGGAAGGTCAATGAGATGCTCGACCATGTGGTGGAACTCAACAAGAACATCATGGGCGCAGAAGCCACCGGCGCAATGGCCAATGACCTGCGTGACCAGCGTGACCTCCTGGTGGACAATATCTCCAGTTTCGTGAATGTCAATGTCTATGAGAGCAGCGATGGCATGTATTCCCTTGTGTCCAACGGTGTTTCTTTGGTGAATGGCCTTACCCATCTGACCTTGGAGATGTCGGACCCGATAGCGAACAAGGATTATGGCATCAACGACTATTCCATCCTCATCAAGGAGGCACAGATTGCCTACCAGCCCCTCAGCGGTTCCCTGAAAGCTGAGATGGATGCCATTGTGGAGGACAAGTCCTATATCGATGCCATGGCAGATATTTCTGCGTTCCTGCTTTCGGATCTCAATGAGCAGCACCAGCAGGGACATGGCATTGATACGACACAGACCGCGGGCATCAATTTCTTCGGCGATGCCAGCACGAAGTACACATGGGATGAGACGAACCGGGTTTTGAAGGCGGAGGTTTATAACAATACCCTTTCTGCGACGGCCCATACCGTGGCAATCAATACCAACTACGACCCGGGGGATCCCGATTACTATTATGTATCGGCAACGGTTAGCGGCGGCACTGTGACAAGCACGACTGCCGCAATGAACAAGATAGATATTATTGCTGCACTTAATATCAATACACAGCTGACAGCGCCGAACGGCCATCTTTTGGTTGCTGCCAGCGGCTACGGGTATGAACCGGGGGCGACGGGAAGCTCACCCAGTACATGGACGACCGTCCCGAACGAGAGTGGTGACGGTGCCAATGCGGTCATGGTGGGCACCTTGTTCAATCAGGACATGACGAAGACGCCGAAATACGACGCGACTCAGACGGCAGCGCAAAACGAGGCAAAGCGCGCCATTGGGACGATTTCCCTCAACGCCTATTACAACAAGTCCATGACGGAGCTTGGAAGCAATGCGGAGGCCATGGACTCCAAGGTTGTGGCCCAGGAGGAAATCATGACGCAGATCACGGAGTGGAGAGAAACCACGGCCGGGGTCAACTGGAACGAGGAACTCACGAACATGATCATGTTCCAGCAGGGGTTCAGCGCGTGCTCCCGTTGCCTCACCACCATGGATGAGATGCTGGACCGTCTCATCAACAGCACCGGTATGGTAGGCAGGTAACATTAAACGATAGGAAAGGCCAGGTGGACAGGATGCGGGTATCCAGCGGCTTGATGATGGGACGTTATGTCAAGCAGATCAACAAGAGTTATGAAAACCAAGCAAAACTCATGGAGCAGAGCGACGGAAGCAATTTGCACCGTCCCTCGGATGATTCCGTGAAATATTCCAAATATCTCCGCTACCAGAACAGCAACACGGAGAACCTGCAGTACCAGGACAATGTGAAGGCGGGCATTTCCTGGATGAAGACGGCGGATGCCGCAGCAGTCAACATGACGGACATCTATACGACCTTGAAGGAAAAGACCATAGATGCCGCCAACGATACGAATGGGGACCTTGACCTCAAGGCGATTGCCAAGGAGTTCAAGGCGAAGCTTTATGAGATTGTTTCCCTTGGCAATACCCAGCAGGGGGACCGTTATGTATTCTCGGGGCAGTCGGATCTCACCCAGCCCTTCGTCGTGTCGGTGGAGGAGAAGGACCGCGGCCTTGCCAAGACCTTGGATGATCCCCAGGCGGCGTTTTTCACGAATCCGACGGACACCAGCCTGAACGTCAGCGATGCCGGTTCCCTGAAGCAGATGCTCACCTTGGAGGGCAGTGATGGGAACACCTATTATGTCAACCCCATGAACGGCTATGTTTATACGGAAGACTTCATCATGGAAGGCTACAGGGACAAGGTGGCAACAGGGCAATCCCATGTTGCGGACGGCGACGAGGTAGCCAAATTGCAGTATTTCGCATCGTCCAGCGTCAAGGTTTCCAGCTATTTCATGAATACGGGCGAGGAAAAGCAGTCCTCCTCCGTCACGATTACGAATCCGTCTACGGGCACGACAACAGGGACTTACAATGTGGGCGACCCGCTTCCTCTGGCAGCAAATGAGACAGCAGTGTCCACCATGGATGTGGAGATCACGGATGCCAACGGGAACACGCGAATCGTTTCCGCCGGCAATACCATAGGGCCTTTGGCCACCGGTGAGACAGCGAGTATAGGTGCATCTCTCAGGGCAACCATGAGTGGGACGACGAATGCGACGGTGATTGACAACAGCACGACGCCTCCCACGACGACGACCACACAGTACCAGAGCGGCGATACCCTCAGCATGAATGTGGGCGATACCGCGATTGTGGGGATGGATATCCAAGTGACAGATGCCAGTGGAAATGTCAGCATCATATCTGCCGGAAATGCCTATACGATGGCAGCAGGTGATACTGCTGTGATTACCGGTGCGCAGATGAATCCTTCCTCCACGGGCGTCACTGTCATTGACACGACCACATCTCCAGCAACGACCACAACCACACGGTATAGCCCGGGCAGTTCCCTTTCCGGCTTGAGCGTGGGTGATACAATCGTTGCAGGTATGGACATTGATGTTACGGATGCCAGCGGAAATGTTACCACAATAGCTGCCGGTGATACCTATACCTGGCAAGCGGGTGACAGTGCGGTGGTTTCTTCTGTTTCCTCGACCGCAGGTGCGAATGGCATCCCTGCCCGCAATACCACCTTCAAGATGGCCGTGGTCAGCCAGCCCATCGTCTCCTACGAGGGGGATGCCCGGTATATCTCCATGGTCAAGCTCAACGGATCCGTGGACCAGACGGCAGACACCGTGAACCTTACGGGGCAGGACCTCAACGGGTCGGACATCTTCGACGATGCCAATTCCGGCAACCAGACCACCCTCATGTCCAACGGCACCCTTTGCTATGTGTCCTCCGGCACGGCCTTGCTCAACAGCATGTTCACGGTATGTGCCAAGATGGAGGACGGGAACAACCGCTGGATGTCCACCGATGGCATCACGATTGCGGATATGTCCCATTCCACGGTGGTCACGGCGCAGTCTTCCACGGCGGCGAGGCAGAACGTCTATGACAGCGTTGACTCGATGCTGGACAAGCAGAACGAGGCCATCACCTCGGACCTCAATGATGTGAGCGCCACGGACGTGGCAGAACTGGCCGTGAAGCTCATGGCGGCACAGACCATCTACAACATGTCCCTTTCCGTGGGCAGCCGCATCCTGCCGCCATCCCTTGCGGATTACTTGTAATACTGATATCCGATTGAAATCGGATATACGCGTGTTGCACACGCTACAGCCGCGCGAAAGCGCGTCTGGCGTCTCATGCAGAATCCGTAGAAAAAGCTGTCGCTTTTTTAACGGATTCTAGTATAATAAGTCATAATCTTCTTGTTGCTGTATTGCCTGTTCGATGGTAAAATAGAATCAAGATACTATGTGTTTTGCGGAGGGGGGATACGGATGGAGATTGCAAGGCTGAACATACGGCAGACCTTGCCGCGGATTGGCATCCGTACCCAGCTTTCCCAATTGGAGACACATTCGACACCGGCGCAGCTCAGCAGCGACTACCAGGCTCCCCGTTCCAACATCGGATTGGAACAGTCCGGCATCGACATCAACAGCTATCCCAGCCGTCGTGCCTATGGCTATACGAACAACGAGGACTTTGCCCGGGAGAAGGGGCAGGAGGGCCTGCAGAAGCTGAAGGAAGGCATATCGCGCCACAATTCCCTGGCCCAGGACTTCATCAACAACGGGGCGAAAAAGGGCAGGAATGTCGTTGCCGAGCAGGCAAAGCGGGAGCTTTCCTCCCGGATCTCGAAGCAGCGTTACATGGATGTGCAGGCGATCCCCGACCCCGAGGTGCACGGCACCCCTGCACAGACCAAGGGGCAGCCGGATCCCGGGCATTATACCACGAGCATCGATGTGGAGCACATGGCGAAGAGTGATTTCAACCGGGGCAAGGTGGAGATCTACATGCAGCAGAAGGGGGATATCCGGCGCTGGATTACCTGGGGCAAGTATGATACCTACGCATGACGGACAGTTCCGAATATATATGATATGGAGGCGTACCAATGAGAAAGGTCAATACGGTCAGGTTTGGCGAGATTGAGATTGATGAGAGCAAAGTTGTGCATTTCCCGCAGGGGATTCCTGCCTTTGAGGAGGAGCATGAGTTCCTCATCATTCCCTATGATGAGGCGAGTCCCTATGTGTTCCTGCAGTCTCTTGCAACACCTGATTTGGCGTTTCTTATGACGATACCTTTTGTATTTTTCTCTGATTACGAGTTTGAGATTGATGATGAATCCTTGACGCGGCTGGGCATCACCAAGCAGGAGGATCTTCTCATCTACGTGATCCTGACCTTGCCGGGGGGCAGGGTGCAGAACATGACGGCGAATCTTATGGCACCCATTGTCATCAACACGGCGAACATGCAGGCCCGGCAGGTAGTGCTGGACAAGAGCCGCTACAACACGAAGCATCGCCTGTTCCCGGAGAAGAAGGAGGGTGAGTGATGCTCGTACTGACGAGGAAACCAAGGCAGCAGATCATGATTGGCGACGATATTGTCATCAATGTAGTGGAAGTGCAGGGCGACAATGTCCGCATCGCCATAGAGGCGCCGCGTTCTGTGAAGATTTATCGCGGCGAGATTTATCGGGCAATCCAGGAGGAGAACAAGGAGGCGGCCATTGCCCCGCCTGCTGGCATCGACCTCAGTTCGGCATTGCCGCCGAGAACCTGAAGAAACGGGTTCCAAGAAGAAGGACATGGGGAAGGCGACTTCCAGGTCAAGGAAAATATAGACCAATGATTATTCTATGGAGGGATTCAAGATGATTGGAAAAGTACAGGATGTCATGGCAGGATCGATTGTCATTGGCGCAGCGGATAAAGCAGCGTCTGCCGGTACCCAGGCAGAGGTGCCAGAGGTAAAACTGGAGGACAAGGCTTACGAGAACCTGACCTCGGCAGCGCAGGCCCAGAACGAGCTGAACCCGAACGCAGCCCAGCAGGAGCAGAAGGAAGAGCCCACGAAGCTGGACGAGAAGTCCGTGAGCATGATCACCAAGGAACTCAATGAGCTCATGGACAAGATCAACTGCGATATCACCTTCAAATACCATAAGGATGTGGGCATGATGTCCGTGAGTATGGTCAATAAGAAGACGGACGAGGTCATCAAGGAACTGCCGCCGGAAGAGATGATCGACAACATCAAGAAAGCCAGGGAATGGATTGGCGCGTTCCTCGACAAGAACGCGTAAACAGGGAAAGGTGTGATCGAAATGGGTGTCAATGGCATTTACGGTCTGTCGGGATCGGGCATCGATGTCGAGTCCATGGTGAAAGTGGGCATGATGTCGAAGCAGAACGAGTACGACAAGATGTACAAGAAAGAAACCAAGATGGCGTGGCAGAAGGAAGCCTATTCCACCGTCTACACGGACTTGATGAACTTTGGCATGAACAAGCTCACGGACTACAAACTGCAGTCCAACATGAACGCCATGGCGGCGACATCCAGCGACACGAGCTCGGTTGCCGTCACGGCAAACGGCTCGGCGGTTGCCATGAGCCATTCGGTGAAGGTCAATTCCGTTACTACCAATGCCTATCTTATGTCCACGAATTCCATTACCCGGACGAACACGGACAGCACGGCGAAGGACAGCATGAAACTCAAGGATGTTGTGTTTTCGAGTCTTGAGGCATCCATGACAGAAGAAGGAAAATATATCCTGAATGGTGGTACGGGGAACTTGGTCAATGGGGACGATGTGGCCTTAAGCTTCAAATTGGGGAATGGGACGGACTCAAAGGAGATTACCTTCACCTATAAGGAGCTTGCGGAGGGCAAGACGCTCAACGATCTCGCTTCCGAAATCAAAAAGCAGGGATTGGGCATTACGGCATCCTATGACTCCGTGAACGATTCCTTCAGTCTCTACAACACCACGGGCGGCACTGAGAACAAGATTTCACTGGAAGCGGGGAACGCCACGACGGCGGCATTGTTCAACAATCTGCACCTTGGCCAGTCCAGCGAAGGAACTCTGACTCCGGTAAGTTTTTCCAATGCTTCGCTTTCGGGTACGGTGAAAAATGCAAATACAAGTGCAGCAGACAGTACGGACCTCAAGGATGTCATGTTCCCGGGGTTTGCGGATAATGCTGATGGTACTACTTATAGCATCAAGGATGCAGAAGGGAATGTGACCAGCACGGTCAATGGGGCGGATACGGCGTTTTCCTTTGACGTGAGTGACGGGACAAACTCTGGAACGATTGCGTTCACTTATAATGACTTGGCGAGTGGTTCGCTGGCTACTTTGGCTCAAAAAATCAATGATTCTGGTGCCGGTGTCACGGCATCCTATGCGGATGGAAAGTTCAGCATCACCAACAGTACAGCAGACACTCCATTTTCGATCAAAGCAAATGATGATGGTGCGGCGAAACTGTTCCAGCAGCTTGGCCTTGGCACCGATTTGCAAAGCGGGGATGAATTGTCCGCAGGCGCGAAAATGGAAATTGCCGGCACAGACGGTAGCATCACCGTGGACGGGCGTACCTATAATGGCATCACCACGGGCAAGACCACGATAGCGGGTGTCACCTACAACCTCTTGAACAAGACGGATTCGGCAGTGACGGTGACGGTGACCCAGGACACGGATGCCATCATTGACCGGGTGAAGCAGTTCGTCGAGGATTACAACGCCATGCTGGACGAGCTCCAGGACAAGTATCATGAGACGGTGTACAGCGACTACGGCGTGCTCACCAAGTCCCAGGAAGAGAGCATGACCAAGGAGCAGGTGGAGAAGTGGAACGAGAAGGCGAAGTCCGGCCTTCTGAACCATGACAAGTATATCGGCGACATCATCAGCAAGATGCGCGAGGCACTTGCAACCCCGGTGGACGGTGTGACCGGAAAATACAATTCCGCTTTCAACATCGGCATCACCACGACGAACGATCGCGGGCATATCAAGCTGGATGACGAGAAGCTCAAGAAGGTTCTCGCAGAGGAGCCCAACAGCGTC
>JAFSWY010000030.1 GCA_017444295.1 Selenomonadaceae bacterium
CTGCGCATAGAGGCCGGAGGACTGCTCCTTCACAGCGCCGAAGGGACCGCTGACCGCCAAAGCAGGGAGCTTGCCTTTGGCATCTTTGGGGACATACAAATCCGCCGCCAAGGTAATGCCGTAGCGATTGACAAACGTCACCTTGCTATGGTTCACCTTCTCGCTTTTCGGGAATACCTTGTCCCACTCCTGCGTGAGTTGCAGCTTTTCCATCTTGATCTGCCTGTCTGTCTTTGCTTCCGCGCTCTTCATCTGATTTCCTCCATCATTTGCCGCCGCCATGCCAATGCCGGCATTGCCGAAAACCATCGTCCCTGCCAGCAACCCGGCCAATACCAACAAAGATTTCTTTTTGCTTGCGAATCTCATAGAAATACCCCTCTTTCACGCTCTCAGGTTCTTTTGCTCATGGCTTTATTATACGGGAGCAGTTTTATTATGTAAAATACTTAGTTTGCATAGCAAATCATAATTGAATTGCATAATAAACTTTGCTACAATGAAAGCGAGGTGATTTCCCATGGAATTTCGTGCTCTGAAATACTTTTTGGCCGTGGCTCGCACGGAAAACATCTCCCATGCCGCCGCCGAGCTAAACATTTCCCAACCCGCCCTTTCCCGACAACTCATGGACTTGGAGGAAGAACTGGGCGTAAAGCTCCTATCGCGAAGCAAGCGACGCACGACGCTGACCGAGGCAGGGTATCTGCTGAAAAAACGCGCCGAGGAACTGTCAGAGCTGATGGAAAAGACAACCGACGAGCTGTCCCATGCCCGCGAAGGAATCAGCGGCAACATCCATATCGGTTGCGGCGAAACGGCAGGAATGCGAAGCCTCGCCCAAGCCATCCCAGAAATCCGCCAGCAATATCCCAATGTCCATTGCCATCTCTACAGCATGGACGGAAGCGGCGTAAAGGAGCGCTTGGAAAAAGGCACACTGGACTTCGGTGTGCTCATCCAGCCCCAGCCACCCCAAAATTACGGCTATATTGAGCTTCCGCATCGGGATGTCTGGGGCATATACATGAAAAAGGACAGTCCTCTGTCCGTCAAGGACGCTATTTGCGCCGCCGACCTCGATGGACTGCCCTTGATTGTTTCCCAACAGGCCTTTGCCAACCAAGAACTCCAGCATTACTTTGGCAAGGAAGAAAAAGACCTCAATATCGTTGCCACCTATAACCTTATCTACAATGCCTCTCTACTGGTCGAAGCCGGCATCGGCTACCTTGTCTGCTTGGACGAGCTGCTCACCTTGGACAAGAACAGCCAGCTTGTTTTTCGCCCATTGAAGCCACAGGTCACCTGCCGCAATTTCTTCGTCTGGAAACGCAATCAGGTATTTTCCGGGGCTGCAATGCTGCTCAAAGAAAGAATGGGCGGCGAGAATTGATGTTTTATTGCATTTCACTCCGAAAAATGAGTCGTTCACGCCTTTTCCGCTATCTCCCCCAGCAAGTCTGCCAGCGTGACCTTTGCCAAGTCTTCCATCATATGCTGCTTCGCCTGTTCCAGACGTGCGCCGAGTACAGCATGGATATTTCTGCCCACAGGGCATTTGGGGTTCGGGTTCTCCTGAAAATGAAACAAGTCCTCGTCCTCCTCCACGGCCCGAAAGACATCCAATAGCGTGATGTCCTTCGAGGCTTTTGTGAGCCTGGCTCCTCCCACGCCCGCCGCCACCTCGACCAGTCCGGCGGCTTTGAGCTGTCCCAAGGTCTTTCGGATGATGACTGGATGAACATTGACGCTGCCAGCCAAGAAGTTGGATGTTGTCTTATATTCTCCCTGAAACATTGCGATGCACAGCAAGATATGGGTAGCCACGGGCATACGAACAGAAAACTGCATAAAAATCCTCCTTTCATTCGATGTACCTATTGACATTACATCAAACAGATGCTACAATTCCATTGTAACAAAACAAATTACATTGGGCAAGGGAGACGATATGCATGACAAAGGAAGAATTTATGGAGTATCTGACCGAGGGAATCTGCGGTATCTTTTCCACCGTCCGCGAGGATGGGATGCCGGAGGCGCGTGGCTGGCAGTTCCAGTATGCGGAGGATGACCGCTATTACTTCGCCACGGCAAACACGAAAGAAGTGTTCGCCCAGCTCAAAGCCCATCCAAAGGCAGCTTTCACCGTCATGGAGCCGCTTGGCAAATACACGCTGCGGCTCACGGGAGATGTGGGCTTCGTCAAGGACGAGGAGCAGAAAAAAGCCGCTTGGGAGCGCATGGCCGCGCCCGTCAAAGGAAAATACAAGTCATGGGACAATCCTGTCTTTGAAATCATCTATCTGGAAAACGTGGAAATGAAATTCGAGCAGGGATACAAGGACACCGAAAAGGTGCTGTGACAGAAAATCGGGCTATGTATTAGCGAGTTGCCTTGCATAGCCCGATTTGTTGCTTCCATCCGAAAATTTCTCCTTCAGCCGACGGAAGAGAGACTTACCCCCTCGGCTGAAGCGGCCCATAGTAGTAAGAGGCCGTGGCGCCGCCGTCCACGAGGAAGGTTGCCCCCGTGATGAACTGCGCCCGTTCGCTCATGAGGAGTTCCGCCACGTCTGCAACCTCATCGGCTGTACCGGGGCGGCCTGCCGGGCATTTGGCGAACATATTCTTGTAGAATTCGCCGCGTGGCCCGTTGAACTCGTCAATGGCCAAGGGAGTCACGATGATGCCCGGCGCAATATCGTTGATTCTCGCTCCCCGCTCGCCCCAGTGCACGGCCTCGTACATGGTGCGCTTCTCGTTGCACCGCTTGGCGAGCTGATAAGCGTGAAGGGTATCGCGTATCTTGTCCGGCTGAAGAAAATCAAGGGACAGTAGCTCCTCCGTCGGTGTCATGGCGAGTGCCCTGTCCTCCTTGGGAGTGAGGGCGGGCATCCGATGGCCGGACTGGCTGGAAATGATAACGCCCACGCCGCCTTTTTCTATCACCTTGCCGACTTCCTCCATCAGCACCGCCGTGCCGTAGAGGTCAACTTTCAGGATGACCTCGATGGGGGCTTGCGAGGGGGACACTCCCGCGCCGCAGACAAGAGCCTTGACCTTGCCAAGTTCCGTTGCCCTCGCTGCCATTGCCTGAATGGACTCGCGGGAGGCCATATCCATCTCGAAAGGCTCCACGTCAAAGCCGGCCTTGTTCATAATATCGGCGACGGCCTTGGCATTCTCCATATTCTTGTCGCCCAAGAGGATTTTTTTGCCGTAGCCCGTGCGGCGGGCAATCGCCATGGAAATCTGCCCTGCGCCGGTGACTATCATCACGTCTTTTTTCATATAGCTCCGTCCTTTCCCGTCACACCAAATTCCGCTTTGCCCAAGCCGCCACTTCTTTTTCCGAACTTACTGCCTCGGCTCCGTGGATGGCAAGCCCTTCCCCTACGCTTGCGCCTTGGCAATATTTCTTGAGCGCCGCAGGCGCCCCGGCAAGACCGCTGCCCTCGTGCGTCATGACGGGAAACACTTTCTTCCCCGCAAAATCAAGTTGCTCCAGTTGGGTAAAAATCGCTGCCGGGTACGTCCCCCACCAGCAAGGCCCGGCTACCACGATATTGTCGTAGCTTGCTACATCGGAAAGCATTTCCACCAGCTCCGGGCGAATGTCATTTCTCAACTCGTCCTTCGCTTCTATCGTGCATTTTGTGTAGTCGTCAGGATATGCCTTCTTGGTCGCCACCTCAAATAAATCCGCATTCGCTGCCTTCTGGATAAACTCTGCCACGATTTCCGTATTCCCTTTCGGCAAATCCACGATTTTCCCGTTCACATAATTTTGTCCGCGACGGGAATAATAAATGACCAGCGTCTTTCCCATAAGCTCACTCCCTCAATTTCCTAGTCATAATACTGCGCCTTATTGATAGCCCAATTCTTTCAGCCAGGACTGTACCTTTGGCCTTTGGCTTTCCGGCGCATCCTGCATATTTTTGCCGCGCAGTCCAAGGCCGGGAAGTTTCACCTGCGCACCTTTGGCATAGGTTGGAATCACTCGCTCCTCCAACCCGGTCATAGCATCGCCTGCCGAAGTGCAGAAGGGAATGACGGTCTTTCCGCTCCAGTCGTAGCTTTCAAGGAAGGTATAGACGGGCATGGGCAAATCGCTCCACCAGATAGGGTAACCCAGAAAAACGGTGTCATAGTCGGAAAAATTTGCAACCTTTTCTTTTAGCTCCGGGCGGGCATCTTCGGCTTTTTCCGCCTTGGCTTCCTCGGTGCATTCCCGATAGTTCTTGGCATATTCCTTGACGGTCTTGATTTCAAAGGTATCGGCATTGCCAAGCTCCTCTGCAATCATATCAGCCATGATATGGGTATTGCCCTTTTCGATGATACCGACTTCGTAGTTGTCCCCCGTGCGGGAGAAGTACGCCACCAATATCTTCTTTCCCGTCTGTTTCGCAGCTTCCTGCGTCCCTGCCCCGGAACTGACCGCCGCCGATTTGCCGGAAACCGCTTCGGCTGTGTTCTTTGTATCGCTTGCCGCGCCGCACCCCGTCAGCAAAAGACCGGCCATGCCAAAAACTGCCAAACGGATAAATCCTCTGCGATTTATGCTCATGTGTTTGTACCTCCTGTCTCGACACGATTCGTCTGATTGCATCCCTTGGCTTGCATAGCCCGGTTTGCCCTTCAAGTCTTCACGCGAATTAGCGAATGAAATGAGTGGGAATCCATTCCTCTTTTTCCGGCAGGCCGTATTTTTCTTTCCCCAAGGCAATGCTCTTCATCAGGAAACTCATGTTGCGGGCAAGCGTCCGCATGGTCTGAAGCCCTTCCCCATCCTTTTCGGCCTCGCCGGGCTCCCGCCCGTAGACCATGTTCCAGTACTGGCTGGACGCGACAGGCATGCCGCTGATGGTGAAATATTTGTTCATCATGTCAAACGTGGAGGAACCGCCTCCCCGGCGGGAAACCACTACCGCCGCTCCTACCTTCATGGTCTTGTCGAAACCCGTGCTGAAAAAGAGCCGATCCAAATAGGCAACTATTGTAGCATTGGCCGAAGCATAATATACGGGCGTTCCCACCACCAGACCGTCACATTCCTCAAAGAGAGGGGCTGTTTCGTTCACAACATCGTCAAAGACGCATTTTCCCTTTGCCGCGCAAGCGCCACAGGCAACACAGCCACGGATGGGCTTGTTTCCTATATGCACCAATTCCGTTTCAATGCCCTCCAATGCAAAAACCTTTTGCATCTCAGCCAAAGCAATGGCCGTATTTCCCTTGGCATGGGGGGAACCATTTACCATCATAACCTTCATCTTTATCTCTCCCTTCAAAATGCTCCCGTCTTGATATGCGGCACATAGGGTGCTTCCAGAGCCTTGATTTCTTCCTCGTCCAGTTGGATGGAAAGAGCCGATACCGCTTCTTCCACATGGTGAACGCTGGTCGTGCCGACGATAGGGGCGGTGATGTACGGTTTGGAGAGCATCCACGCCAAAGCCTCCTGCGCCATGGTGCGGCCACGCTCCTTCGCCACCTTTTCCAGATTGTCCACCACGACCTTGTCCACATCGTTGGTGGCGTTCCAGACCATCGGCGATACGTCGTCGATTTTGTTGCGCTCCGTCACCGTCCCCCATGGATGGGCGCAACGTCCGCCCGCCAAGGGACTCCACGGCACAACCGCCATTTTGCGATCTTGGCAGAGTGGCAAAATCTCCCGTTCCTCTTCGCGATAGATGAGGTTATACTGGGGCTGGAGGGAAACGAACTTTGTCCAGTTGTGCTTTTCGGCAATATTCTGGAGTCGTTCCAGCTGCCATGCGAAAATGGTCGAGGCTCCGATATACCGTGCCTTTCCGCTTTTCACAACATCGTGCAGGGCTTCCATGGTTTCCTCCATGGGGGTGTTCGCATCAAGGCGATGAATCTGATATACATCCACATAGTCAAGGCCGAGCCGCTGCAGGCTGTGGTCAATCTCCGCCATGACATTCTTGCGGGAAGTTCCGCCGCCGTTCGGTCGACCGGGGCGCATCTCAAAATTGACCTTGGTAGCCACCACAATCTCGTCGCGGTTGAGGCCGAAGTCCTTGATATATCGCCCGGTGATTTCCTCGCTCGTACCCATCTGGTAGACATTGGCTGTGTCGAAGTAGTTGATACCGAGGTCGATGGCCTTCTTGAAAATTTCCTTGCCATCCTCGTAGTCCTTCGCCCATGGAAACACGCCGTTTTCCTTGCCGGGCTTGCCAAAGCTCATCATGCCAAGGCAAATGCGTGATACGTCCATGCCGGTGTTGCCGAATTTTACATACTGCATTGCAATCGCTCCTTTGGTTGACTGAAAAGTTGTAGGTTCATCCTGTTTCTTTACGGTTACTATGAAACACCAAGAAGTCAAGCCGAAAGCGCAGACTGATTGGTACGTTTCATGTAAGGACGTGTGGACACCGTTAGGTGTCCGATAAGTTTATTATAATCGTGCTTGCTCTAAAAGTCTAATTGTATTATTCTATAATTGATAGATGATTTCTATTAAGAGCGAGGTGCTTCCCATGAACAGCAAGCAAATCGACTGCATACTGGAACTGGCCCAGTGCCTGAATTTCAATCGCGCCGCCGAGAACCTTTTCATCTCCCAGCCCACCCTGACCTACCAGATAAAAAATGTCGAGGAAGAAATCGGCTTCCGTATCTTTGAACGGTCAGGCAAGGGAGCCGCCCTGACTCCGGCAGGATCGCAATTCGTAAGCTCGTTGCGCTCCATCCATGGGCAGCTTCAGGCCGCCATCGAGCAAGGCCAGAATTTCAGCGCCAAATATGCCGAAAGCATTCGCATTGCCCTGCCCATACGTTCGTCCATCTATTTTCTGCCTCATGCCATTGACGAATTCAGCCGCCTCCACCCTGCCGTCAGCATCGTGCCCAGCTTTGACTGGCAGGATGGGCAAGAGTCCTTCCTGCGCGGTGAGCAGGACTTGACCTTTGCTATGGAACACACCATGAAGCGAGTTCCCGACGTGATTTGCCATCATCTTTTCGACAGCCGCATTTATTTGATCACCGGAAGAAGCGACTCCCTGACAAAAAAGCCGCTGGTGACTCCCAGCGACTTAAAAGGGCGAACCCTGATGGTTGGCGGCGGCTCTCCGCCAGTCCTGCGTGCCTTGCAGCAGCGGATGATACAGGAAGTCCACGTTGACTATTTCAACAGTCCCGACCACGACACCACGTTTACCAACGTGGCCGCCCACCGTGGCGTATGCCTTGCCCCCGGCTTCCTGAACGACCACAACGGGGAATTTGCATGGCTGGATTTTGCCAGCGATGTCGTCATCCCTTGCGCCGTTTACAGCCACAAAAACGACCGCCGCGAATCCCTTCATGCCTTCATTGGCCTGTTGCAACAGTTTTACCGTGACCGACCGGATTTTAAGGTGTAGATTTTACTTTTCTATGCTGGCATCTGCAGCCGTATATTCCTCCAAGGAGTTTTCCTTTACCTGAATGCAGACATAGCTGATGCCCTCGTCAGCCGCAGCGAAGAACTGACGACGAGCTGCCGGGGAAATACGCATCCAGTCACCTGCCGTTAGCTCCACCGTCTCCCCATCGATTATTGCTTTGCCCTTGCCTGCCGTGATAAAATAGATTTCCTCATTTTTCTTGTGGTAATGCACAAAGGGCACTCCGCCCCCGGCAGGAAGATGATTGACACTGACCTCCGCGCCCGTAAGCTCCAATTTGTCATGCAGTTCGACTCTGGCCGCATTAGCCACACTGATTTTGTTGAAATTAGCCATCTTGTTATCCTCCATATTGTTTCTTGAAAATATTGTAACCATCTCAGTTACAATCATAGAATAACACTGTTTTGTTGTAATGTCAATATATACAACCAGAATTTATTCCGAAATTTTTCGTGTTACAATGGCATCCATCAAGCATAGCGAAAAATCGGGCTATGCAGTGGCGAATTGCCACGCATAGCCCGGTTTGCCCTTCAAGCTCAATAATTTTTTCGGCTTTCCTCGATAAAAGTAAATACCTCGTTGACCACTCGCTCCGGGCAGTCCAGCTCCATCAGGTGGCGCTCACCGCCCAATATGACGGTGCGCGCTCCCTTCGTGTTCCTGATGGCGAACATATTGCTGTCCAAAAAGTCATCAAACAAGGGGTCTTCCGTGCCGAAGAGGTAGCCGACAGGCACGGTCACTTCCTTCAGCGCTTTTTCGCATTCCTCTATGCTGTCCCAGACAGTTTCGGGCGAACCGGCGTATTGGGGAACGGCAGGATTGGTCACGTTATTCCCGATAGCAGCCATCTCCGCCATCTTCGCCTTCACGCCTTCGGGTTTCCGCATGGCAGCACGCATCATTTCGGTAGCATCGCCGCCGGACAAAAGCTCGAACCAGCGGTTGCTGTTCTGCCCCTTCACATGGGGAGCCAGGAAGAAGCTGGCAAAGGTCTCCAGCATCTCCGGACGGTTTTTCAAGATGTACCAGCCGGGGACAGTGCCGTGGCACTTTCCGACATAGTGGAACTTGCCAATGCCCATCTTTTCGGCAAAGCC
This sequence comes from Selenomonadaceae bacterium, assembly GCA_017444295.1. GTDB lineage: Bacteria > Bacillota > Negativicutes > Selenomonadales > Selenomonadaceae > UBA3796. The sequence goes on from JAFSWY010000030.1 coordinate 8,546, forward strand.
AAGCACATCGCTGCCCCATTGCCTCGCCCAGTGCGTTGTGCCGTCGGCGTTCAATTGGTCGGTCTTCCCGTCGAAGCGCATGACGATACCATAGACATGATATTTCTCCGCCAGACATTCCAATACTGGCATAAAAGTGTGGAAATAAAAAGCTCCGCTCAGGATGACCTCCTTGTTTTGCTCGCCCCGTTCGCAGTAGGTAAGCTCCACCCCGTTGTCCAGCACAATACTTTTTGCCTCGCCCTTGATTTTGTTCGCTTCCATTTATGTTTCCTCCCATCGGTTTCCCTGTTGTTCTTGTTGACCTTCGTTCAGACTTTTTGTTAGCCAAGTTTATTGATTTGTAGCCGTCCGTTTCCCAATCAGATACCATAGATAGCCGCATATCGCACCATCTGCCAACATGACAAGCCCCTGCATGGCATCGCTGGAAAGCGTGCCGCTGTTGGCAAGGGAAATCCCTTGCAGGAGGACAAAGCTGTAAATTGCCGCTACGAGCAATGTCTTGCCGAAATTGCCCCAGCCCAGCCTCTCTCGTACATAGCAGACGTAGACTGTCCATAAGCCCACCGGGATAAACAGAACAAGCGAGGTAACAAGCCCCGGGCTGTAACCGCCCATGGGGAGAGCCGCCACATGGGTGATGCTGTTCAATATTGCAAAAACAGCCATGGAGGGGGCGGCCGCCTTGTATTTTCTGGCGGCTATCGCCAGTAGCGGTCCCAAGACCCATACCGCCGAGCGCTACGAGGACGTGGCCCATTTCGTCACCCGCGAAGCGCCCTTTGACGTCTACGACGCGCTGCGGCCGCTGTCCGACGGCCTCACAAAGCCCGGACGGCTCGCGTTCTTCCTGCTTCTGCATGTGGCGCCCGACGCGCCCAGCGGCGACTCCCTCTGCGTGCTGACGCTCAAGGCCGGGCCGCACGCCGTGACCCTCCCTCTGACGCTGCGCGTCTCCGCCGCCGTCGTCCCGCCGCTGGAGAAGGCCCGCCTGGGCATGGTCAACTGGCTATCGCTGGACGACATCGAGCAATCCCACCGCGTCTCCCGGACCTCCGACGCCTTCTGGGAGATCGTCGCCAACTACATTGACAA
>JAFSWY010000281.1 GCA_017444295.1 Selenomonadaceae bacterium
AGAAACACGCGCCACTACGACAATGATGTCTGCTCGTCCTATTACATCGTCCGCACTTAACACGGGATAATCCCAAAATGTTTTTCCTTCGTTTTGTGCATCCATCAAGCCCACAATTTGAATATCTTTAGGACAATGCTTGATAATATAATCTGTATTGACGCCAAGTCCATACAGGACAATCCGTTTATCACGCATAGAACCGAAGGCGTTGATGAAATCATTCAGGATTTTTTGTTGCTCAGTCATTACAAAAGCACCCACTGCGCATCATTTTTCTTGGTCTTTGGCTCAATTTATAGCAACATATTCCCCTTTACTTCTTGTTCTTGCAAGTATGGCCACATATCTTCCAACGGTTTGCTTGCCATGCTGCCATTGGGGAGTTTCATGGATTGCACTCTAGGCATAGCAATCTCAGAGGGGGATACTTTTACTACGCACAATGCAGGACCGTCCGAGGCGAGAACTTTGGAGATGCCTTCCTGCATGTCCTTATTGTTATTTATTTGGAATGTACTTACCCCATAGGCATCCGCCACCTTCAGCAAATCCGGAAGAAAGAGGTTGCTATCTTTATTGGAACCAACATAGTTTCCTTCAAAATAATTGCGCTGTGTTGCCTGTATGCTGGCGTAGCCGCCGTTTTCCCAAATAAAGATTTTGATGGGAAGCCTCTGTCCGACAACCGTTGCCAATTCCTGTATGTTGAGTTGAAACGCTCCATCGCCATTGATAAGAACTGTTCTTCTTTTGCCGTTGGCAATGCAGGCTCCCATAGCATAGGGCAAACCGAAGCCCATGGAGCCCAGTCCTGCGGCGTTTTTTATTTTCTGGCCTTTTTTAACGCGAAATGCCTGATAGGTAATTTCGCCTGCGCCGCCGGAACTTTCTGGTACGATGACGTCCGCGGAGTTGAGTTGGCGGGACAGCTCCTCCACGAAGGCATGGGCATTGACATACTCTGCTTCCTGTCGCATCTCTTCCGATACCGCAGGATAACGGGTTCGCAGGTTGCGGCAGTAATCCAGCCATGACTTCATGGAATTTTCCTGCAGAGAAATGTTCTGCCGGGAAAGGGCAGGCAAAAATTCTTTTAAATCGGCTGTCAGGGATATTGCCAAGTCCATGTCCATCTTGGCTATCTCTGCCGCATCGATATCCACCATTATCTTTCTTGCCCTTGGGGCAAAATTCCTATGGTTCCATGCTGTCAGGCTGCTGTCCAGACGGCTGCCAAGAATTAGGAGACAGTCTGCGTTTTGCAATATAAAGTTGGCATAGCGATGTCCCATCACACCGGGGCAACCAAAATTCAAATCATCTTCCGCATCCAGCATATCCAGTGCTTTCCATGTCAAGAGTACGGGAATGTTCAGCCGGTGAATGAATTCGGAAAGAGTATCTTCTATGCCTGCAGATTTTACTCCGTTGCCTGCCAAAATCAACGGGCGGTGCGATTGTTCCAGAAAGGCCTTGATTTGCGGCAAAAGGGACTCATCCATGATATGTGTTGTTTTTTTCGGAAGGAATCCTTCCAGTTTTGTCTCCTCGATCTCTGCAGCTTGTACATCGAGCGGGATGTCAATCCATACTGGGCCGCGACGGCCGGACATTGCATGATAATATGCTTCTTCCATTACTTGGCGGATCTTATTCGGCTCCATGACCGTTGTTGCGTACTTTGTCATGGATTTCACGACTGGGACGATATCTACTTCCTGCGATCCCATCTGACGGACGCCGCTCGTCCCGATCCGGTCGCTTCGCTTTACCTGTCCGGAAATAAACATCACCGACGTTGAGTCAATCCATGCGGCAGCAAGCCCTGTCATGGCATTCGTGCCGCCAGGGCCGGTAGTTACCAGCACCGTTCCAAGACCGTTCGTATTTTGGGCATAGCTCTCTGCTGCAATGGAAGCCGCCTGCTCATGCAGGCAGGTGACATAGGACAGATTTTGGTTGCGTCCTAAGGAGTCAACCAGATGCATGCAGCCGCCCCCCGGTAACATAAATACGGTTCTCGCATTTTTCTCTGCCAAGAATTGCATGACATAATCCGAGAGTTTCATTCGCCCTTCTCCTCGTCGATAATTCTTTCCACCAGTTCCATCAAGACGCCTTTGCCGCCCGCACATTGCAAGACAATATCTGCTGATTTTTTTACATTCGGGGCAGCATCGGCAGGAGCCGCGCCAAGTCTGGCCTTTTGGATGGCGGGAATGTCGCGGTGGCTGTCTCCTACATAGCACACCTCCGCAGGAGATATGCCAAGCTTTTTTACCAATTCGTCAAATGCCTTCCCCTTGTCCTTTGCCCCCATAACAGCATCGTCTATCTTAAACCTCTTGACGATGCGATTGGCCATCGCTGTATTCTCTCCCGTCACAAAGATGAATTTGATGCCTGCCCCATGACCGATGCCGATTGCATCCAAATCCCGATAACATATGCTTTTTCGTTCATGCCCGTCTTCATCGATTTGGACGCAGCCGTCTGTCAAGACGCCGTCTATGTCCGCAAATATGTATTTGATTTCTCCCATAGTTAACCTCTGAGTTTCTTCCTGACTGCCATCTCTGCGGGGCTGAGCACTTTCTCTCCCGTGCCAAGGGCAGACTCCATGTCTCGAATATCCTTTACCAGTTGGCGAAGTGCTTGCGGTTCTATAGAGGCCTTTTGGTCGGAGCCATACATCTTTGTATCGAGAGTGATATGCCTTTCAATAGAGGTTGCCCCTAATGCGACAGCCCCCAAAGTCGCGACATAACCTGTTTCATGGCTGCTGAACCCCACCGGCACATGATACCGCTCACGAAGTTCAGGGATAAGCCGCAGATTCGCGTCTTCCACTGCCATGGGATAGGTGCTGTTGCAGTGCAAAATCTCAAAAGGACAACCGGCTTCCCGAAAAACCTTTACGGCAGCATCAATTTCTTCATAGGTACTCATGCCGGTGGAGATATAGGTGTACCTTTTTTCTTTCGCTACTTCGTTTAAGAGTTCCATATTGCCGAGCATGGCAGATGCGATTTTGTTATATTTCAGATCAAACCGGCTTAGGAAGACCTGGGCGTCCACGTCCCATGTGGACGCCAGCCACTCGATGTTCTTCTCTTTGCAGTAGCGATCAATTTCTTGATATTCTTCCAGTCCGAATTCCAGGCCTTCTTTCTGCTCCCTCTGTGTCGTTCCCCAAGGACTTTCGCGCGGACTGTCCAGAAACTCTTTCGTATATACCTTGTCCACAGTTCGTTTTTGGAATTTTACGGCATCGCATCCTGCATCGACGGCAATATCAATGAGTTCCTTGGCGATGTTCATGTCACCGTTATGATTGATTCCTAT
>JAFSWY010000282.1 GCA_017444295.1 Selenomonadaceae bacterium
CCGCTCATCGGGCTGAAGGAGAATGTCATCATCGGCAAGCTCATTCCTGCCGGTACCGGCATGAGCCGCTATCGCAGCCTGCGGGTGGTCGATGCGGAAGAACTGCCGGCTGAGGATGCTCCGGCGGAAGTGCCGGAAGCATGAGGCAGAGAATAAGTCAATAAAAGCAGCGGGCTTGATTTTTCGGGCAGGGCTTCGGCCCTGCCTGTTTTATTTCCGGGCAGGAGCATAGTTGAGCAAGGAAACGTAGGAATATGGCGGGAAACATTTTCGGATGGCTATCTTGATTCAATGAAATGGAGTGATTGAAAAGGAGTTGGTGGTTGATTTCCTGGAGGGATGCCGCCGAAGGTGCTGGGTGGTTTATGGAGTGGAATTATGCAGTGTGGCAGAGTTTGACGAGCGGCTGTGGGACACGGAATGGCAGAGGAAACAGTTCATCTGGCAGGATAGGAATTCGCGCAAAAATCCCTCAAATCCTCAATAAACTGGCGCGAGGCGCGGGAGAGGTACCGGTTTTGCCTCCATGCGACAATCACCTGCCGGGTCGGATGCGTGTCGAGAGCGGCGTAGCATGGGGGAAGCGGCGGATGGTTTCCGTGAATCAAGGTATGGGGGAGCAGCGTGGCGCAAAAGCCCGCTCCTGCTATGGCCTGTGCTACCTCCATGCTGCGCGTTTCCGTCTGGATGCGCGGGGTGAATCCCGCCTTTTTGCAAAGGGACATGAGGGCATCGTGCATCTTTTGCTCCTTGTGTATCAGGATAAAGGGCGTATCCTTCAGTTCTGTGAGAGAGATTTCGGGCAGCTGCCCGAAATTTCCGGGCTCCAATCCCTTTTCCTCGGCCAGCGGATGCTTTGGAGGCAAGGCCAGCAGCAGTTCCTCGGAAAAAATTTCAACATGGTCGAATTCCTTGCGGTCAATGGGCAGCAGGGAGATGGCGGAGTCCACCTCCCCCCGCAGGACCAGCTGCTCCAAATTGCGGGTCGTGTTCTCCACCAGTGTGAGCTCGATGAGGGGATACTTCTGCTGAAACACCGGAAGGAACGGGGCCAGCAGATAGGTGCTGCGGAAAGGGGAACTGCCGACAATGATATGCCCGGTCTTGAGGTTCAGCACATCATCCACTTGCTGCCGGAACTCGTGGTCGATGTTCAGGATCCGACGGGCGGCATCCAAATAGAGCTGCCCGACCAAAGTGGGTCGTAACGGGGTGTTGCTTCGATCAAAGAGGGACGCCCCGATTTTCTTTTCCACGCTTGCAATGAGCTGGGAAAGGGATGGCTGGGAAATGTAGAGCTTCTGCGCCGCAAGTGAGATGCTCCCCTCCTCAGCCGTTTTCAGGATGTATCGGAACTGCCGAAACTCCATTGCCGAAACCTCCTTTATAATATTTTACTTATAATCATTATAGAACTTTTCGTATTTTACTTATTCAAAATCATACCCTATAATACAAGTAAAGTAAAGGGAAACAATATAGAGATTTATCTATAATCATTATAGATGCTTTGGTATTAGACTTATGGTTGGTTTCACGGCATACTGAAATCATCATAAAGAAATCCATCGTATCTACACGCGGTATTTTCGGAAAGGAAGGAGGAAGCCTACGGGGAAATTGCCAAGCAAGTCGGGTTCATCAAGTAAACATGATAAAACCAGAGGGGGTTCTTTCTGGCAAGAGTTATGGAGGCAATCATGAAAATAGGAAAAATGCTGATGCATATGGCTGTGAGCGGCATTTTGCTCATGGGAACGACAATAGCGAGTGCGGCAGACATTTCTGCGACCGAGCATAAGGTTGACGAGATATACCGTCATGTCATCCGCATGGATACGCACTTGCATGTGGATGTTCCCATGGATGGCAATATTGAGGCCATGCCGAAAATCGACATTGGCAAGGCAATGGAGAAAACGGGAATAAATGCCATAGGCATGACGTTTGCCGTTGACTATGTGCCGTTAACTCGGAGGGGGCAGGCATACGAGCGTTTCTTGAATGCGCTTGATGCACAGGATAAAATTTTGGAAGTAAGCGGCATACAAAGAACTTTGACAGCCGAGGAGATGATGGATAATTTCCAGAACGGCAGAGCCATTGTCATTCAGGAAGTGGAAGGCGCACACTTCTTAGAGGGTGACATTTCAAGAATGCAGACTGCTTATGACCGGAGCGTGAGGATATTTGACCTTTTTCACGACAACGATGCCAGCCCGGCCTTGGGGGATGTATATACCAATCCTCCGGTATATGGCGGCTTGACTGAGCTTGGCGCAGAAGCCATTAGAGAAAGCGAGCGGCTGGGAATGCTTGTTGATCTTGCCCATGCCAGCGATGGCACCGTGAAGATTGCATTGAAGATTGCCACAAAGCCCATATTGATTTCCCATACAGGACTGAACACGCGCCTCGGGGAAAGCAAAATGGCTAAATTTATGTTGCCGAGGCTTATCAGCCCGGAAATGGCCAAAGAAGTCGCTGCCCACGGCGGAGTGATAGGAGTATGGCCTCATCTTGCATCTTCTCCCCAAGAATACGCATTGAATATCAAAGCGATGGTTGATGTAGTCGGCATTGACCATGTAACGATTGGTACGGATGAAAAAATAACTCCTGAGTACGATGAAAGAACCGAAAGTTATCGCAACGAGGATAATGTCATCAACCATGTATGGAAAGATGTGAATGACACATTTTACCATTCAGTTATAGCGGAGTTGGTGGAATTAGGTTATTCCGGGGATGATATCTATAAAATTTGTGGTGGGAATTTCTACCGGGTATTTAGTCAAGCCACTCAAAAATAACATAACAACAGATATAGACTCTCTGCATAGTGCAGGGAGTTTTTATGTTCATTTTTCGGCTATCACATCACTGTTTCCCTAAGTCACTCTCTTTCCACCAGTTCCTGATACCTCCGCATCAATTCCGCCACGCATCCCGCCTCGGTCATGCTCCCCACATCGAAGCCGTAGGCCGCCATGACTGCCCTGTCAATTTCCACCGTCTCATCCTTGGTGACACCATTTTTCTTGGCTGAGGCGATATGGAATTTCAAGGAACTGTCAATCACACCGCTGGCCACCAGTGCCGAAACCGTCACGATACTGCGGTCATGGAGGGAAAGCACGTCGTTTTTCGACCAGACTTCCCCGAAGAGAATATCATCGTTGTAGCGGGCGAAGTCGGGAGCGAAATCTCCCAATCTGTCCCGTCCCACCGTCTGCACAATTTTTACGGCTTCTCTCTTGCCGGTATCCTTATCCGCCATTTCCGCTACCCCCATGTTTATTATCATCGTGCTTAGGAACATTCCCGCCGCAAGCCCTGCGGCAACCATTTGCTTCATCATCCGACAGCCCTCCTCATTTGAGCGATGCATAAAATTTGTCATCTACCGGCTCCAGCCATTCCGTGGAGACACCTTCATTGGCTTGCATAATGGAGAGATGCTGCATGAAGGAAGTCGGTGCTGCTCCGTGCCAATGCTTGACATCCTCGGGAATGGTCACGACCTTGCCGGGGATAAGTTCCTGCGGATCTTCGCCCCAAATCTGGTAATACCCGCGCCCGGATTCCGTCACAAGAATCTGGCAAGTGCTATGATGTTTGTGCCAATAGGTATGCGCTCCCTTGGTGAAGGTGAATATTTCACGCCGTGCGCCCCACCAATCTACAATTGAGCCCCACCCGTCCACGCATCAGCCCCACTTGGGCAATCCACGTATCAGTGCCACCAGTCCATGGTTCAGCCCCGGCCTCTCTTTTGTAAAATAACAGTAG
>JAFSWY010000283.1 GCA_017444295.1 Selenomonadaceae bacterium
AAGGGTCTTGAACACCATCTCGATCGGCATGCCCACGGACTGCGCCACATGGACCGCGCTCAGATCATCCTCGTCCACCTCGTATTCCCTGATCTCATAAGAAATCCCCAACGTATCCAGAATGCGTGCCGCATTCGTCTTCTTCTTGCCCTTCATCTTCATCACCATCCGATGTCATTTTGCGCAAGGCAACTATTCCCAGGCGAGCAAGCGACAAAGTCTATGTCATCGCCCCAAGAAGAGCCGTCCTTTCGCGCAAACCAACTGCTCCTCGGCGAGCGCGGGGCGATTTTTCGGCGGAACGATTGCCCGAAGGGATGGCCCGCAAACGGCACAGACAAGACCACAAGATGAATAACGCGACCTGGTAACGGGAGCAATCAGCTTTACAGCGATAACTTCCCATGCGGGTCATTTATACTAGAGCACGTTAGAATTTTCCGCAGGAAAAGCTCTTACGTGCTCTGCATATACCGCGAACGGAATTTGCAAACAAGAATAGTTTTTCCTTCGCGAGTATAGTGAAGCCGAAAAATCGCCCCGCGCTCTCCCGCACACGCCAAACGTCCATATTATACCATACCTGCCCAAAGAATCCTATCATAAAAAGAGGTGTTTATCTTGTTGAAAATCGCATTGGGACAAATGGAGGTTATTCCCGGCCACCCCGACAAGAACACGGAGAAGATCCTCAACATGACAGCCGATGCCAAGAGCCAGCAGGCCGACATCGTCATCTTCCCGGAAATGGCCATCCCCGGCTACTTCCTCGGCGACACCTGGGAGCAGCCCGCATTCCTGCAGGACTGCGAGGAATGCGGCCAAAAGATCATCGAAGCCTCCCAGGGCATCATCATCATGTTCGGCAACATCGCCGTGGACTGGAAAAAGAAGAACAATGACGGCCGTGTCCGCAAATACAATGCGTTTTTCACCGCAAAGAACGGCAAGCTCATCTATCCCGACAGCATGCCCTATCCCTTCGTCATCAAGACCCTCATGCCCAACTACCGGGAATTCGATGACACCCGCCATTTCTTCAGCCTGCAGAAGCTCTCCCGTGAGCTCGGAACAACGCCGGACCAGCTCATCTCCCCTGTCACCCTCAAGATCAAGGACAGGCGTTACCGCGTGGGCTGCCTGCTCTGCGAGGACGGATGGGGCGACGACTACGAGCTGACGCCTCTGGGCATCCTGAAGCACCAGCGCTCCATCGACTTCTTCGTGAACATCTCATCCTCCCCCTACACCCTCGGGAAAAACGACAAGCGCCACCGCGTCTTCGGCGCCCAGGCAAAGGATACCCATGCGCCCCTTTTTTACATCAACAATGTGGGCCTGCAGAACAACGGCAAGACCATCTACACCTTTGACGGACTCAGCACGGTATACAATGTCGAAGGACAGGTTGCCGCCTGTTGCCAGGAATACAAGGAAGAGCTTGCGGTGGTGGACCTGGAGCATCTGGGGGAGCTCCCCCCTGTCACCTTCCCCGATGAGCCTCCCATCGCCCATATCTATCATGCCCTCGCCTACGGCATCCACCATTTCCTTGAAAACATCCACATGAAAAAGGTGGTCATCGGCATCTCCGGCGGCATCGACTCCGCCGTGGCTGCGGCGCTCTACAATCGCGTCATCGGGCCGGAAAACCTGCTCCTCGTGAACATGCCCAGCGTCTACAATTCGGAGACCACTAAGGGACTTTCACGTCAATTAGCGGAAAATCTGGGCTGCCACTACGCAATCATCCCCATCCAGGAAAGCGTGGAGCACACCATCCGGCAATTGGAATCGACTCCTGTGGAATTCCTCAAGGAGCGCATCGAATCCCATCTGGAAGTCTCCTCCTTCGTCGCCGAGAACATCCAGGCAAGAGACCGCAGCGCCCGTATCCTTGCAGGCGCGGCGGCGGCTTTCGGCGGCGGCTTCACCTGCAATGCCAACAAGGCAGAGACCACCGTGGGCTATTCCACCCTCTACGGCGACCAGTCTGGCTTCCTGGCCGCCATGGCCGACCTTTGGAAATATCAGGTATACGAGCTTGCCCACTACCTCAATGACGCGGTGTACCAAAGGGAGGTCATTCCCCAGGGCATCATCGATATCGTTCCCAGCGCCGAGCTGTCCAGGGACCAGAACGTGGACGAGGGAAAGGGCGATCCCATCCGGTACCCCTACCACGACCACCTCTTCCGTTCCTTCGTGGAACGCTGGCAGAAGGCAACGCCCCAGGACATCCTGTCCTGGTACAGCGAGGGCGTGCTGGAGGAGAAAATCGGTTGCGAACCGGGCCTCGTGGGAAAATACTTCCCGGCCCCGGCGGATTTCATCGCCGACCTGGAACGCTGGTGGAACCTCTTCACCGGCATGGCCATCGCCAAGCGCATCCAGGCCCCCCCCATTCTCGCCGTCAGCCGCCGCGCCTTCGGCTTCGACCACCGTGAGGCCCAGAACGGTCCCTATTACACCAGAAGATACAACGAGCTCAAGGAAAAGCTGCTGAATTGAAAGACGACTTCTCCTTTCTTCTTTTGATAACCGCCGCTGCCCGTATGGGACAGCGGCGGTTTTTCATTCATATCTTCTGCATGACGACATCACAGTTTCCTCTTGATGATATTCTCCATCCCTCCCCCAAAAACCTCTCTGCCGATAAATCATCCTTTCCTCAACACTATGTACCTATATTTCCTGCACCAATCTTTCCCTTGCAGAAAGTACGTCATTGACGTATAATATAACCATGAAAAAAGAAATGATTCCCCAGGTTATTGTTGAGACTTCGCCTTATCAGCGGGCTGTCGAAAAATTCTGGGATGAAGTAACACAGCGAGAATTCAAAAATTACATTGGCATGAATCCAGAAGATGGAGATATAATTCCTGGAACGGGTGGTGTACGAAAAATTCGATGGCAAGGGTCCGGTCATGGAAAACGTGGCGGTGCTCGCATCATTTACTATTTATATAACGCCAATCATCCCATTTATCTGTTATATGCCTATCCAAAAAATGTAAAGGTGAACCTCACGGCAGATGAGAAGAAAGCCTTCAAGGAAGTGACCGAACAGTTAAAAGCCGTATTTCGAGAAAAGGAAGGGATAAATCATGAGTGAGACGATGTCAATTGCCGCATCCGAAATTTTGGAAGGACTGAACGAGGCTTTGATGGATGCCAAAGGAATCTCCGTTGAGGGAATAAAGAAAACCGTTGTCTATAAAGTGCAGCCCAAAGAAGTTCGTGAGCATTTAAATATGTCACAGCAGGAATTTTCCAAAGCCTTTGGTATCCCGTTGGCTACGCTTCGCAATTGGGAACAGGGGCGAAGAAAGATTGATGCCACCGCCGCATCGTATCTAAAAGCTATACTTCGCTACCCAAAAGAAATCATGGCATCTCAAATCTAATACTTATCTTGGATTAAAATTTTAAATTTTTTATAGGATTTAATCCGAGAACGTCTCATACACTCTCCGTAAGAAATAAAATTTCTAACGGAGAGTAGTGTATAAGATGGATGAACCGCGAGACGGCTCGAACTCTATCCGCCGATACGAAATCAGAGAGAAGATTCTCTACTGTCATGGACGTGACTGTGAATACAAAGAAAGCTCCCTTGCCACCGGGCAATCCACCCGATGACAAGGGAGTTTCTTATCACTTGAACAAATTCTTCAGCGTATCCATGAAGCTCTTCTGCTCCGGATTCACATTGTCGCCGCTGATTTCGCCGAACTCCTTCAGGAGTTCCTTCTGACGCGTTGACAGTTTCTGCGGGGTCAGGACCTTCACCACCACATGCTCGTCGCCGCGCCCGTTTCCACGCAGGAAAGGCACGCCCTTGTCGCGGATGCGGAGGATCTTGCCGGACTGGATGCCGGCCGGGATCTTGAGATCCACCGGGCCATCCAGCGTCGGCACCTGCACCGTAGCCCCCAATGCCGCCTGCACGAAGGAAATCGGGACCTCCACAATGACATCGTTGCCCTGGCGCTTGAACAGCTTGTGCTGCTTGACGAAGATGTATACGTAAAGATCCCCGTTCTCGCCGCCGCGGGTTCCTGCCTCGCCGCCGCCCGAAACGCGCACCCGGGAGCCCTGGTCCACGCCCTTCGGGATATGCACCTTGATCTTGCGCCTTACGCGCTGCTTTCCTGAGCCATGGCAGGTCTTGCAGGGATTCTTGACAATCTTTCCCGTGCCGCCGCAACGGCTGCAGGTACGACGGTTGACAATGCGTCCAAAGGGCGTGTTCTGGGCAATCTCCTGCTGTCCCGTCCCATGGCAGTCCGGGCATTCCTCCGGCAAAGAGCCCGGCGCCGCCCCTGTCCCGTGACAGTCCGGGCAGTTTTCCGTGCGGGGAATGTCGAGCTCGGCCTCCTTGCCAAAGGCCGCCTCCTCAAAGGAAATCTCCAGATCATAGCGAAGGTCGCTGCCGCGCTCCGGGCCGGGACGACGGGAACCGCGCCCGCCGCCGCCGAAGAACATGTCGAAGATATCGCCAAAGCCCTCGGCTCCGCCGAAGCCACCGCCGCCGCCAAAGCCGCCGAAACCTCCAAAGCCGCCGCCCATGCCGCCGCTTCCGTCAAAGGCCGCATGCCCGAACTGGTCATACTGCGCCTTCTTCTGGGGATCCTTCAGCACATCGTAGGCCTCGTTGATTTCCTTGGACTTCTCCCGTGCCTCCTCCTTGTTGTCCGGATTGCGGTCGGGATGGTATTTCAGGATCATCTTCTTGTAGGCCCGCTTGATCTCCGCGTCCGTAGCGTTCTTGCTGACACCCAGGACTTCATAATAATCGCGTTTCTCGCTCACGTTGCACCATCCTATACAAACCTCAACGATACTGCAGACGATTACTTCTTGTCGTCCTTCACTTCCGTGTACTCTGCATCGACGACATCGTCATCCTGCTTGGTCTCCTGCTTTGCGCCGGCGGACTGCTGGGCGCCTGCATCCCCGCCGGGAGCCGCGCCCTGGCCAGTAGCCTGCGCCTGCTGGTAGGCTGCCGCGCTCATCTCATAGAGCGGCTTCTGGAGTTCCTCCGTTGCCTTCTTGATGGCCTCGATATCCGTGCCCTTCAAGGCTTCCTTGACCTTCTCGCAGGCGGCCTTGACCTTCTCCACCTGGCCCTGGTCGGCCTTGTCGCCGAGATCCTTGATGGTCTTCTCTGCCTGATAGACAAGGGAATCCGCCTGGTTCTTCGCGTCGATGGCATCCTTCTGCTTCTTGTCTTCTGCCGCGTGAGCCTCGGCTTCCTTGACCATGCGGTCAATGTCTTCCTTGCTCATGCCGCTGCCGGACTGGATCGTGATCTTCTGCTCCTTGCCCGTGCCGAGATCCTTCGCGGAAACCTTGACGATACCGTTCTCATCGATATCAAAGGTAACCTCGATGCGGGGCACGCCGCGGGGTGCCGGAGGAATATCGGAGAGCTCGAAGCGGCCCAGGGTCTTGTTGCCTGCCGCCATCTCGCGCTCACCCTGGAGCACATGGATGTCAACCGCCGGCTGGTTATCTGCCGCCGTGGAGAACACCTGGCTCTTGGAGGTCGGGATTGCCGTGTTGCGCTCGATGAGCTTCGTGCAAACGCCGCCCAAGGTCTCAATGCCGAGGGAAAGAGGCGTGACATCCACAAGGGCAATGTTCTTTTTCACATCGCCGCCGATGATGCCGCCCTGGATGGCCGCGCCGACAGAGACGCACTCATCCGGGTTCACGCCCTTCGAGGGCTCCTTGCCGAGCTGCTTGCGGATGGCTTCCTGTACCGCAGGGATACGGGAGGAGCCGCCCACGAGGATGATCTTGTTGATGTCCGCTCCGGTAAGGCCCGCATCCTCCATAGCCTGACGCGTCGGCCCCATGGTGCGCTCCACCAGGTCTGCAGTGAGCTCATCGAACTTCGCACGGGAAAGGGTCAGGTTGAGATGCTTCGGGCCGCTGGCATCTGCCGTGATGAAGGGCAGGTTGATGTTCGTCTGCGTCATGCTGGAAAGCTCGATCTTCGCCTTCTCGGCAGCTTCCTTGAGACGCTGCGCCGCCATCTTGTCCTGGGAAAGGTCAATGCCGTTCTCCCGCTGGAACTCCGAAACCATCCAGTCCGTGATCTTCTTGTCGAAATCATCGCCGCCCAGATGGGTGTCACCGCTGGTGGCCTGCACGAGGAAGGCGCCGCCCTCCAGATCGAGGATGGAGACATCGAAAGTGCCGCCGCCGAGGTCGAAGACGAGAATCGTCTCATCGCTGTCCTTGTCGAGGCCATAAGCAATTGCTGCCGCAGTCGGCTCGTTGATGATGCGCTCCACCTCAAGGCCGGCGATCTTTCCGGCATCCTTGGTGGCCTGGCGCTGGCTGTCGTTGAAGTACGCGGGAACCGTGATGACGGCCCGGGTGACTTCCTCGCCGAGATATGCTTCCGCATCCGCCTTCAGCTTCTGGAGAACCATGGCGGAAATCTCCGGCGGCGTATAGCTCTTGTCATCCACCGTGACCTTGTAGCTGGCCTCGCCCATATGGCGCTTGATGGATGAGATGGTGCGGTCAGGATTGGACACAGCCTGGCGCTTTGCAAGCTGTCCCACAAGACGCTGACCATCCTTCGTGAAGCCAACCACGGACGGGGTGATGCGACTTCCCTCGGGATTCGTGATAACGGTAGGCTCTCCGCCTTCCACAACAGATACGACAGAGTTCGTCGTACCCAGATCGATACCAATTACCTTTGACATAATGATTCCTCCTGTATCTCAAAACTGTCTTTTTTATGATTCTAAACCGCTATTGCGGGACACCGACTAATTCGCTACCACCTGCACCCTGCTGGGGCGGATGACCCGGCCCTTCACGATGTAGCCCTTCTGGAGCTCTGCCGCGATGGACTCATCCTCCATATCGGGATTCTCCACGCGCATGACCGCCTGATGGAAATTCGGGTCGAACTTCGCATCCTTCGTCTCGATGGGCTCCAGGCCGTTCTTCTTGAGGATTTCCTGGAACTGCGTGAAGATCATAGCCACACCCTTCTGGAAATTCTCTCCCCCCTTGTCCTCGGATGCCATGGCCCGCTCGAAATTGTCAAGCAGGGGAAGCATATCCTTGAAAAGCCCCTGTACGACGACCACCCCGATTTCCTCTTTTTCCTTCGTCGTGCGACGACGGAAATTCTCGAAATCGGCCCGGAGACGCTTCAGGCTGCTTTCCGACTCCTGAAGCTGGGCGGTAAGCTGTTCCACCTGCTTCTGCAGGGCAGCCTTTTCATCCACCGGCTCCTGTTCCTGGGAAGCATCTCCCTCAGAAACTTCTTCCGCAGCCTCTCCTTTATCTGAATTGCCCTGCATGTCATGCGCGCCCTTCAGATAATCATCGGGAACCTTCTCATCGGAAATCGCCTCATCGATTTCCTGCTTCATCGCCTCCAGCTTTTCCTCATCCTTTTTTCTCAGTTCGTCTTTCATGAAAGATGGCATGTTGTCCTCCTTATTATTGGAAGCCTACCAATGGAACCTTCGTATCACATTGGCAAGATTCGTATTCATGTACTCCAGAAGCGACATCGCCTTCCCGTATTCCATGCGGGTCGGCCCCAGCACCGCGATGGTTCCCAGAAGCTCCCCATCCAGATGATACGTGGCAGTGATGATGCTGCAATCCTTGATGCGGCTGTTCTCGTTTTCCTGGCCGATGGTGACCTCCAAGCCATCTCCCATATGGGCATGAAGGATATCCTTGATGAGTTCCTCCTCCTCCAGCATGAGCAGGATGTCCTTGATCCTGTCCACATCATGGAATTCCGGCTGCTCCATCATATGGGTGGCGCCGCCCAGATAAAGGCGTTCCTTCTTCTCGGAATCCAGTGCCCGCTGTATGACCTCAAGGGCCGATTCATAAAGGCTCTCATCCTGGATCTCATCCCGGATCTGCTTCATGGCAGGCCCCTCGATGGAACGGAGCGTCCGCCCTGCAAGGCAACGGTTGATGACCCCCGCCATGCGCTGGAAGTCCTCAAACTCTGCACCGGAGGGCATTTCCACGATCTTGTTCTCCACAAATCCCGCATCCGTCATGATGACCGCAATGGCCCGGTGGTCATCCAGAGGAAGGAACTGCAGGCAGCGGAAGGCTGCACTGGAAATCTGCGGTGCCAGCACCATGGAAACGTTCTTCGTCACCTGGGAAATCAATCGGGCCGTTTCCCGGAACACCTCATCGATGCGCTTGACCCGTGCCTTGTACCACCGGTCGATCAGCGCCTTCTCCTCATCGCTCACCGGCTTCGGCGGGATGAGCCCGTCCACATAGAAGCGGTAGCCCTTGGAGGAAGGAATGCGCCCCGACGACGTATGGATATGTTCCAGATACCCCAGCATCTCCAGATCCGCCATCTCGTTGCGGATGGTCGCGGGACTCACACCGAGGTCGTGCTTTCGCGCCAGGGTGCGGGAGCCCACCGGCTCCGCCGATGAAATGTAGTCATCGATGATTGCCTGCAGTATCCGCTGCTTCCTCTCATCAATCATTCCAACACCTCCGGACGGAACCCTTTTGCTATGAAATCTTAGCGAGTCAAGCCCGAAGGGCGCGGAATCGGTTAGATTTCGTGCAAGGACGTAGTGCGAAACACCGTTTCGCACGAAGTTTGCTTTTGTTAGCACTCTGTTTTGTCGAGTGCTAACCTTCAATTAGAATAATACAATGCCAAAGACAAAAAGTCAAGAGCGAAAAGTCAAAAAGTCAAAAGTTTTTTCCCACAAGAAAAAGCCCTTCCAGCAAGCAGAACTGCCCGCTGAAAGAGCCCATACCAATCCATTTGAAAACATTCAAGCCATGATGTCGACCGCCCCGCCGAGATTCGGGTCAAGGCTCACCGCCATATCCTCCATAAGCTCCCCAAGGGCAGCCGTCTCCGTATCCATGGCCATCTTCATGACGCTGATGCCGAGATCCTGCTGCACCTGCGACTGGTGCATCGCCACCGACATCGCCGCAATCGTCATATCACCCATAAAAAGCACCTCCTTGTGTTTTTCTTCCTAATTATTAGACCCTATATCGTTTGAAAATTCAACGTTGCCGATGGTGACCAACAAAAAAATCCTCCTCCGCACTGATTACAGTATGGAGGAGAATTCATTTTTGAACTTCTTATAAAGTTGCTCTTTTGGGGATGATTGAGATTTTTTACTTGACACGTCTGTACTAACTGGAGATGAGTGCCGACCCATTTACCATCACGCTTGGCATGTTCTGCAAACAGCCTACATCAACCTCTCCAACACCCCGTCAAACTCCTGCAATTTCCTGATACTGGCTTCCTTCGTCTCACACTCCTGCAGAATCTTAGCAAATTCCTCGTTGATATTCTTCAGCAGACTCTCTCCGAACTCGTTCTTGAGTTTATCCATGCCGCCTTTGAACTGTCGGATGGCTTGCTCCAGTTGCACGGAGAAATGGTCGAACAAGTCTGCCACGGCAGAGGCGAGTTCGTTTTTCAATTCGTTGCGCTCTGAGGAATTTCGTATTTCGCCGGAGAATTTTGCATTGATTTTGGACATCGCGCTATCGGCAGAAATTCGCATGACGGGAAATTCGATGCGGTTCAGAGTCTGCTCCGTCAACAGGCGAAAATATGCTGGGTCATAGCTTTCCGAGGATGCGTCAAACTCATTCACCACTACTTTCAACAGTCCGGTCTTGAGGCTTTTCACATTCACGGCATTCAGAAAACCTTCCTCAATGGAGCCGGCGGCATCGTTGGCATAGTGGCGAAGATTGTCCAAAGCATCGCTGACATCGACATAGGTATAGGACACTTGATAAGTGGAATATTCCTCATGGCTGTCAAACCAAGTCCAAGGCTTTAACACTTTGGCATCACTGACTGTGCGTACGCTTACCTTGTTTTCCGTTCCTGTGCGTTCGGAGATAGTGCCATATTCCCTGCTGCTACGCCGCAAGTCTTGCAGGATGGATATTTTCGCTTGTTCCATGTGCACATTAGTCTCGCCAAAATGTTCCTCAATCTGTGCCTTAATATTGTGAATTTTCGTCTGCACATCTTTTCTCTGCGCTTCCAGATTCTCTCTGTCCTTGCTGACCAAAAGATTCAGGTGCTTGAGCGTCATGCGGCGTAGATTTTCCAGATAGGTGCTCAATTCGCTCTCTGCCGCCGGAACGAATCCTTCTGCTCTCTGGGAAAGAACCTCATCTTTTTGGGCAATGGTATCGTTCAATTCTTTCTCAATAGCGGATATATCACCGATTTGGGCAATCAGTTCCTCGCTCAAATCATCATGCTCGTTGAGATCATCAAATGCTTTGCTCTCGCTCTCGGTGTAATCTTTCGGGAAACGTCCTGCCATATTGTGAAAAATGGAGGACAGGAACAGCGGATTTTTGCAAGCCTCCATCAGTTTCTCGGCTCTATCAGAGACAGGGGCATCTTTTTCGCTAAAAGTCTGGACAGCATGGCGGCGCAACCGCTTTTTCGTGTCGTCAATGGTTTCCTCCAAACTGTCCATATCATAGTTGGCATCCACCAAGCCCTCATCGAAACGGCTGCAAACGAGCGTAAGCCGTGCGATTCCCTTTTGCGGCAGTTGCGCCCTCAATAAATCCACATCCCCGCGATTGAGAAAGTGGGAGGCTGGGCTGAGGAAGAAGATGGTATCGCATAGCTCCAAAAATTGCCTTGTTTGCTGTGTTCGTGACAGCACAGGGTCATTCAGCCCCGGCGTGTCCACGATGGAGATTCCCTCCAGTTCCTTGCGATTGATATAGAGAATGACGCTTTTCACCAAGGGCGTCAATGTGCCATTATCCCCAACGTAATAATTGAGTTTTCCCATCAATTCATCTTCCGAGGGAAAGTCGATGCGCTCTTTGCCTCTTTGCGTGTATTCTCCCGCATTGATCCCGCTTGCCCTGACATCTGCGGCCAATTCCTTGGCGGCCTCGGCATCCTCGCCGGAGGAATCGCTTTGGGCAAGATTCATAAGGGTTTGCCAATCTTCCGGCGAGTAATACTCCACCTCAATAGCGTTCTGCGGGGCGTACTCGATTTTGGTAAGGGTAGCCGTCTTGGGTGTAAAGGCGCGGGGCAGGATATCCTTGCCGTCAAAGAGAAGCATATTGAGAAAGGTGGATTTCCCCGCCTTTACCCTGCCCACCACGGCAATATTCAGTTTGCGGTCATCTCGAAAGAAATCGTCAATGCGCCGCTGGAAGGTTTGTTTGAGATTGCACAGGACGGCTTCCACCTTCCCATCCCGCAGGGCTTCCTCCATCTTCCGAAAGGCCGGACGTTCAAAATCCACACCGCTGTAGCCATCGTCCACAAAGGTCTCCACCAGTTCCAAATCACTGTGTTTCGTGATGTACTCCTCGCAAAGCGCCTTCTGGCTGGCAATGCTGTTGCTTTCTGCCTTGTCGCCGTCATCCTTGGACAGCCGCGCATAGATGGCCGTTCGGTAAACTGTTTTTGGCATAGAAAAAGCCTCCGTTCTTCTGATAGATTTAGAAATCCTCAAATCAGAAAAACCGAGGCTGATGTCGTATAAAACACGACGAGGCCACAAGCAAGGGCTTGCCCCCAAGGGAGCTGCTTTGCGTTGCGGCATGTCCTGTTTCTTTGGCCACTTCTATCATAGCGCGCAGGACATAGCCTTGTCAACATCGGTTTTCCTGCGGGGAACAGGCGATGCCGTCCCCCTTGTTCGGGATGTCTGCCTCCCTCAGATGCCGGTCAGATAGCTACGGACGCAATCATCCATGGTGCGCTCCGTAGCGGCGAAGCTGATTTTTACCTTGACTCTGCCGTCCAAATAGCAATAGGGATTTTTGATTTGCACCATGAACTGGCGGCAGCGTTCCTTCTGTGGGGCATTCCTGTCCAGATGGACAGAGCTTGCCATAAAGAATTCCTTCAATCAGTGAATAAGTAAGTTAAGACGGCTCATAAGCACATCTGCGGATACACGGTTGTCCGGCACAGCTGCCTTGACAAATTTCAACGACTGTGCCTTGATTTTATCGATGAGGGAGTTGGTTACTGCCCGTTGTGAAAACAGCATGGCTTCAACGCCCTCGGACTGTTTTTCCTCATCCTCGTTGGCGAAGAGAATATTGTCGGCAAAGC
>JAFSWY010000284.1 GCA_017444295.1 Selenomonadaceae bacterium
CTTTCAGCCCGCTGCTCATGAGTGTATTTCAAGACCCTCCTCCGCTGCGTTCCACCACCCCGCAGCTCTCTATCGGATTCCAAGCCCCTACTTCTCTCAATCAACGCATTTTTTCTTAACGCAACCTATCATAGCAGTTCCGCGTCCCTTTGTCAAGGGATATCGCCCCATTATAATTAGATGGTAGAATTCCCGGCGGACCATTCCACTGCGGTACTCAATCCGCGTATAACAGAGTGGCTATGCCGAGAACTGTGACATCTAAGGTTCTTTCCATGCGCCCTTAGCGTAAAAATTTTCAACACGCCCTAAGTTCAGCAAAATCATCCTCTTCAAAGAATATTCAGTTAACATCCACGCCCACATCATTCCGAAGCTGAATTGCTTCGGCAATATGGCCATCCTGTATCTTTTCTGAATTCCCCAGATCCGCCACAGTTCTGGCTACCTTGATGATGCGGTCATAGGAACGGGCAGAAAGGCTCATGACACGAAATGCCTGCTCCAGGAGCCTTTGAGCGGACTTGTCCAGCGGACAAGTCTCCCGAAGAATGGCATGGTTCATCTGAGCATTGCAGAACATGCCGTATTCCTTTAGGCGTGCAAGCTGCTTCTGTCTTGCAGCAGTGACACGTTCTCGTATTTTCACAGACGGTTCTGCCTTCTGCGTAGAACTCAACTCCTTGTATTCCACGCGCGGGACACGAATATGGATATCGATGCGATCCAATAGGGGGCCGGAAATCTTCCTCGTATATCGCTTGATTTCATTCATTGTGCACTCACAGGTATGGGAATCGTCCTCCTCCCCCCAATATCCGCAGGGGCATGGGTTCATCGCTGCAAGAAGAATAAAATTCGCAGGGAAACTCAAGGTCGCATTGACTCTGGCTATTGTCACGGAGCGATCTTCCAAAGGCTGCCGCAGCACCTCCAAGGTTGTCTTGTTGAATTCCGGCAGCTCATCGAGAAAAAGAACGCCATGCTGCGCCAATGTAACCTCTCCCGGTCTTGGAATGCTCCCTCCCCCAATCAGCGCCGTCATGGAGGTCGTATGATGCGGACTTCGAAAGGGCCGTCTCGTGATGAGGCCCCCATTGGGCGGCAAGAGACCCGCAATGCTGTAGATTTTCGTCACCTCCAATGCCTCTTCCCTGGAAAGCTCCGGCAAAATGGAGCTCATGCGACGCGCCAGCATGGTCTTGCCTGCACCAGGACTCCCGACCATGAGTGCATTATGCCCTCCTGCCGCAGCAATTTCCAAGGCTCGCTTTGCAAGGAACTGTCCCTGCACGTCAGCAAAATCATCGGAGAATCCAGTCTCTTTCTCCGTGGGACACTCCCCTTTTTCCGCCAGAGGCAGTTCCGTACGACCAAGAAGAAAATCCACAAGCTGCGCCAGATTGTCCAAAGCATATACCTTGATGCCCTCTACCAGAAGCGCCTCGTTGACATTGTCCCGCGCCGTAAAAAATGCTTCAAAGCCCTGGTCCCTGGCCTTGACCGCCATGGGCAGGATTCCCTTGATTGCCCTGCAGTCCCCTTCCAGGGACAGCTCTGCAGCAAAGAGCCTCTTTTCCAGAGTTTCTGGCGGCAAAAGCCCATAGGCCGCCAAGATTCCAACGGCAATCGGCAGATCCAGCCCGGAACTGTCCTTGCGAAGATTTGCCGGGGCGAGGTTGATGGTCAATTTCTCCTGACGCAGTTTTATGCCGGAATTTCGTATGGCAGTGCGGACCCGTTCCTTGGATTCCTTGACGGCAGCATCCGGCAACCCGACAATATCAAAGGCCGGGAGCCCATTCGCACAGTCCACCTCCACATCAATGAGCATGCCGTCCACTCCCAAGGTTGTCGCCCCGTATGCCTTGGCAAACACCGGAATCCCTCCTATCGCACTTCCTCTTCAAAGGCGCCGCAAATCTGCCGCACATCCCATGCCTCGCTGGAATGTGAATACACTTCAATGACATCAAAGCGGCAACGCATCTGCTCCATATGATACTGCCGCAAGTACCATTGGGCTGTCTGGATAATCTTCTTCCTCTTTCTCCAGGTCACGGACTGTCCCGGCGTACCACAGCGATTTCCCCGCCGGGTCTTCACCTCAACAAATACAACGGTATCCTCCTTTCTCGCCACGATATCCAGTTCCCCCACACGCACCCGAAAATTCCTCTCAAGAATCTGATATCCGCGGCTGCACAAGAAATCCTCGGCCACATCCTCGCCTTGCCTTCCCAGAAGTTTTGTATTCATTCTCCCACTCCAAAACATTTGTCCTTTACTAATGGATTATATTCCCATTTTGTCCCTTTGTCAAGGACATTATCGTTATTGTCTCTTTTGAGCAGACCTGTCACAGAGGAAAAGAACTCTATTACCTTGGATTATCTCCATCTTGCAGGGGAGCAATCGATCATGAAAAAAGGGATGTTGCATAAGCCCATGTTGGACAAATGCACATCCCTTTTTCTATGCAGTTTTCATAGTAATCGCAAATTTTTCTTCCGATGAAAGCTCAAACGGAGCACCACGCACAAGCACGCTAACCCCTTCCATGCTCTTTCTCCAATCATCTATGGCTACTCAAAGTCAGCCTCCATACGCAACAGCTTTTTGACCTCCCGCCAGCGTGGATAATATCTGTCCATCCTGGCCTTGAACTCCGGGCCATGATTCGCCTCCCATAGATGCGTCAACTCATGGATGGCCACATATCTCAATGCCTCCGGATGCTGTTTGGCCAGATGTATAGAAAGCCAGACGCGGCGGGCACGTACATTGCAGGTACCCCATCGAGTATGCATATCCCTGAAACGCCATTCCGCCGCAGATTTGCCCACCAGCGACTCCAGGCGGCTTCTCTCTCTTGCCACCACACATTCCAGTTGATGGCGGTACCAATCATTTATCACCTGCCGCCGTTGCTCCCTTGTTGCATAGCCCGGCACCATAAGAAGCACTCTGTCGCCCTTACGGGCCACCCGTGCCTTGTTTCCCGGCACTTCCCTCACGACCAGTTCGCAGGGAGTTCCCCACACAGGTATCTTTTCTCCGCTTACATATTGGCGTTTGGCAGGAGTATTTGCATGCGCTCTTATGAGCCTCTGCCTTTCAAGCAGCCATGCCCTGCGTCTTTCCAAGATTGCTTCAATTTCCCTTCTGCTGCATCCCTTTGGCACTGACAGCAATATCCTGCCCTCAGGCGGCAGTACCTTGAGGTAGATATTCTTGATGGCCTTTTTCTGTACCGTAACTACCTGGCCGCTCCAGGGAATGATATTTTCTTCCATATTATTTTTCGTATGTGTTCAGTTTCTTATCGGCGTAAATCTTTGTCCCCTTGATGGAAGCGTCCAGAGCCAGCCCCTTTTTCGTCATCTGATACACCCAAATCCCGTTTGCGGAAATGGAGGCACCCTCTATGGCTCCGCCGGCCTGCCCGTCACTGGCCGCGGCTTCTGCCGAACTGGCAAACTTGACATCGCCGGAGATGAAGGATTTCCATGCCTCCTCCGTCCCTATGACGAAAATCAAATCGTATTCTTTTATCCCAAGGCCGAAGCCGATGCCCATTTCCTTCATGCGCATATAGACGCGTTCGCCCGTCTCATTGTTTACCGCCACGCCTCTTCCGTGGGCATCCCCGAAAATTCCCAGCTTCATCCCCGTATTGCTCAGAGTGGCATAAGCGTAACAGTTCCCAATGACTTTCTCGGCCGAGGGAACCTTTTCATACAGATTTTGCAGGGCCTTTGTCGACAATTCTTCAATTTCTGTCCGTTCCTTCTGGATCTTTTCAGGATTGGCCGCGAAAGCGGTGGCCGTCATCAGGCACAGCATCAGCACCGATACTAACCATATTGCCGTTTTTTTCATGACGATTTTTACCTCCTTGATTTTCCTGCTTCATTACATCCATGCTCCACTCTGTTTCCGTTTCAATCAATTGCCATCCGGTTATCATCCTTTATCTTTTTTTAAGGAATCACTGATTCATTCAGCCGCCCATCTTGACACATCTTGCGTGTCCTCCCTGTGTCGACAAATCCTCGACATAGCATCACTATGACTGCGGTTTGTCTCCTTGGGAGATACACGCAATCTGTGCCAATCTGGACGACTTCATTTAATCAGCTTTTCCTTAATTTCGCTGTAATCCAAACCACGATGCAGTACATGACCGGAATGAGGAAAATACCCAAGGCGGTGGCGAAAAACATGCCACCCACCACTGCCGTGCCCATGCCATTCCTGGACGCCGATCCGGCGCCGGTGGCCATTGCCAGCGGCAAGCAGCCGATGATGAAAGCCAGGGAGGTCATGATGATGGGCCGGAGCCGGAGCCCCGCCGCCTCGATGGTGGCTTTCACCGGCTCCATGCCGGCGTCAACTCTGGCCTTGGCGAACTCCACAATCAGGATAGCGTTCTTGGCCGCCAATCCCATGAGCATGATAACGCCGATCTGCACATAGACGCTGTTCAGAAGCCCCATATTCGCATGTCCACGCATTGCCCCAAGCATCAGCAAGCCAAACAGAACGAAGAACGCCCCGAAAATCCCCGTCGGCACCGTCAGCAGCACGGCAAAGGGAACGCTCCAGCTCTCATAAAGAGCTGCCAGGCAGAGAAAGACGAAGATAACCGAAAGCATCAGGACCTGGCCGGTGGTACCGGCAGACTTTTTCTCCTCACGGGTCTGCCCGGACCATTCCACGGCAAAGCCGGGGCCGCCCTTCTCCCTTGCCACTTCCTCCATGGCAGCCATGGCCTGGCCGGAGCTGTACCCTTCCGCCGCAATGCCATTGATGCTGATGCTGCGGACCCCGTTGAAACGGGATATGACAGAGGTGGATGTGGAAAATCTGGGAGTGAGGAGGCTGTCCAAGGGCACCATGGCCCCTTCCCTGTTTTTCACGAAGCAGAATTTCAGGGCCTCGCTCTCGCTGCGGTATTGGGCATCGGACTGCAGCATGACGTAATAGCTGCGGCCAAAACGCACAAAATCATTGATATAGGAACCGCCGTAATTCACCTGCAGGGCCGTGAACACATCGGAGAGCTCCACCCCAAGCTGCTTGACCTTCTCACGGTCTACATCAAACTTGCAGATAGGGGAATCCACCGAAAAGGTGGTATAGGCCATCATCAGCTCCGGCCTCTGGTTGGCCGCCGCCAGGATTTCCTTGGTGATGGCATCCAGTTCCTTGTCCGTGTGGCCCGTCATGTCCTGGAGCTCCATGGAGATGCCGCCCACCATGCCCACACCCGGCAGAGTCGGCGGGACTATGGCCATGACCCTGGCTTCGGGATGGTTCGCCCCAAGGGCATTCACCTTGCCGATGATGCCTTCCAGGGAAAGTTCCCGCGTGGTGCGCTCCCCCCAATTGTCCAGCCCTACGAAAAAAGTACCTCCACTTGATTTGGTGCCGCTGGAGAGCATGTCATAACCGGAAATCTTCATGACATTCTTCACCCCGGGCAGGGCCATGATTTCCTTTTCCAGGGTGCTCATGGTGTCATAAGTACGGTTCAGGGACGTGCCGTCAGGCATGGTCACCGCGGCAATGAAATAGCCCTGGTCCTCGTCGGGCACAAAGGTTGACGGCAGCTTGCTGTAGAAGAAGCCTGCCAGGGCGCATATGACCAAAAGGCAGGCTGCCCCCACCTTGGCATGGCCGATAAACCAGCCCACAATCCCGGTATAGCGATTCTGAGTGCGGTCAAACCAATCGTTGAAGGCATCAAAAAACTTGTCCAGGGTGCCTTTTTTGGCATTGTGATCATGGGGCTTCATCAAGAGGGCGCAAAGAGCCGGAGTAAGGGACAGGGCGACAAAGGCTGACAAGCCCATGGATATGGCAATGGTCAGGGCGAACTGCCGATAGAGCACGCCGGTGGTGCCGGAAAGGAAAGCAACCGGTATAAACACCGCTGCCAGCACGAAGGCAATGGCCACCACCGGCCCCTGCACCTCATCCATGGCCTTTTCCGTTGCTTCCACCGGGCCAAGACCATCCCTCTTCATATGGGATTCCACATTCTCGATGACCACGATGGCATCGTCCACCACCAGGCCGATGGCCAGCACCATGGCAAAGAGGGTCAGGGTGTTGATCGTAAAGCCCAATAATACGAAGCTGGCAAAAGTGCCCACCAGGGAAACGGGGATGGCCAGCACCGGAATCAGGGTGGCCCGCCAGCTCTGCAGGAAGATGAAGACGATGACAATCACCAGCACCAGTGCTTCCTTGAAGGTCTGCACCACTTCGCTGATGGACTCGTTGATAAACTCGCTGTTGTCAATGACTGCCCGATACTCCATATCATCGGGGAAATTCCTGGATGCCGCCTCCAGCACCTTTTCCACCTCGCCGATGGTTTCCAAGGCATTGGCATCATCCGTCAGTTTGACACCAAAACCAGCACTGGGAGCGCCATTGGCATCGGAAATCACGGAGGTGGACTTGGCTCCCGCTTCTGCCCGCCCCACATCCTTGAGCCGCACATAGGAGCCATCGCTGTTGGCCTTCAAGATGATGTTGGAAAATTGTTCCGGAGTAACCAGCTGGCCTTCCACGCTGCCTGTATACTGCTTCTCCTGGTTGCTCGGCGTGGGAAGCTGGCCAATGGTGCCGGCCGGCGCCTGGACATTCTGCTCCTTGATGGCGTTTTTCACATCGGAGATGGTCAGCCCCAGCTCCGACAGGCGATCCGGGTTCAGCCAGATACGCATGGAATAGGTGGAGCCAAAGGTGCTGATATCGCCCACGCCCTTGACGCGCTTGAGATTGTCCACAATGTAAATGTTGGCATAGTTCATCAGGAACGTACGGTTGAAGGTGCTGTTCGGCGAAAGCAAGGTGAACATATACGCCATATCGCTGGAAGATTTCTTCGTGGTGACGCCGGTGGCCTGCACATCAGATGGCAGGCTGGATTGGGCAACGGACACATTGTTCTGCACCAGCACCGTATCCATGTCCGAGTTCGTCCCCAGCTCGAACCTGACATCCAGGCTGTAGCTGCCGCTGTCATCGGAGGTGGAGCTCATGTAGTCCATGCCCTGGGTGCCGTTGACCTTCTCCTCGATGACCTGGGCCACAGTTTGGTTGATGACGTCAGCATTCGCTCCGGTATAGGTGGCGCTCACATTTATGGTGGGCTGGCTGATCTGGGGGTACTGAGCAATCGGCAGGCTAAGGCCTGACACAATGCCCAGGATGAGAATAATCAAGGCGATAACAATGGCAAAAACAGGGCGATGTATGAAGAATCGTGCCATGACTGCCGCCCCCCCTTATGACTTGTCTACGATGTCAGCAGATTCACTCAAGGAGAAGCCCATTTCCTCTGCCGTCACCATGGTGACATCAAGCTCCTGCCCTGACTGCAGACTCGTCAGGCCGTCCACTATGACCGCGTCGTCCGTCGTGATGCCCTGCTTGACAATGTAGTAGCTGCCCACCTTCTCGCCAAGCGACACCTTCTTGGAGACAGACTTGCCATCCGGTCCGACCACAAGCACAAAAGTCTCATCCAAGAGCTGCTGCACCGAGCGCTGGGGAACCAGTACGACATCATTGGCTATGACGCCTACAAAACGCACTCGGGCGAACATGCCGTTGAGCAAAATGCCATGCGGGTTGGGAAGCAGCGCCTTGATGGTGAGGGAGCCGGAATTATCCGAGAAACCCTTGTCGCCGGCTATGATTTGACCCTCCAGAGAATACTCCTGACCGTTCGACAGGGTGATCTTGATTTTTGGCAGCGCCGCATTTTGCTGTTGCCCCAAGGAACCCTCCGCCATGGCCTTGGCCAAGATGTTCAGATATTCCGTCTCACTGATGCTGAACTGGACATAGATGGGATCCATCGCGCCGATGGTGACCAGCTTCGTGCTTCCCGCTGTGGCATAGGTTCCCACTGCCACATCATCCAAGGAAGCCCAGCCGTCCATAGGAGCATAGACAATCGTATCGGCAAGGTTTTCCTCTGCCTTCTGGACGGATGCCTGATAGGTCTCCACGGTAGCCATATAGCCATCCACGTCTGCCTGTTTGTTGGTGAGTTCCTGCTCGGAAATGGCCTTGTTCTGCCAGAGCATTTCATCCCGCGAAAGATCTTCCCGGGAGTTCCTGAGATCTGCCTCTGCCTTATGGAGACTGCCCTGGGCCTCGATGACTGCCGACTCGTATTGCCGGGAATCGATGCGATACAGGGCATCGCCGGCATGCACCTCGCTACCGCCCTTGAAATATTTCTCCACGATGCTGCCGGAGATGCGGGAATGCACCTCCACCTCGTCCAAGCTCTTCAACTGCCCCGGATACCCGTAGGTGATGGGCACATCCTGCCTCAGCGCCTTCATGGCCTTGACGGCAACCTTTCCCTGTGCCTCCTGCTCTTCCTGGCCGCATCCGGCCACCAAAACGCTCGCAACCAGAGCCAGCGCACACAGAACAGCCGCTGGTTTTTTCCCAAATAATCCTGTCACCTGTTATTTCCCCTTCCTATCGTCCCTGTCCTGCTCTTCCAATGCTTTCCTGTAAGGCGCTATATCCAGATCCACGGGAATGCCCATCGCTTTGTCCAGACTCGCTTTGCTGGTATTATACATATAAAGTGCTGAAATATAATTGCCCTTGGCAGATACCAGCTTGCTCTGGGCATCCATGACCTCCAGATTCGTGCCCACACCGGCGGTGTAGCGCACCATTTCGATGCGCAGATCCTCTTCGGCTTTAGCAAGAGCTTCCTGCGTGGTCTTGATGTTTTCCTCGGCTGCCCGGAGATCCAGGTAAGCCTCGTGGACTTCCAGCTTCACATCGCCCAGCTTGTCCTTCAGCTCCGCTTCGGCGCGGCGCAGCTCGGCCTTCTTTTGGTTCACTTGGGCTGATGTCACCTGATTATCAAAGATGTTCCAGTTTGCCGTAAGCCCTGCCTTCCAACTGTCATCCGATGCAATGTTTGTCCCGAAGGGTTTGTCTCCCCCGATGTCGCGGCTGACGGA
>JAFSWY010000285.1 GCA_017444295.1 Selenomonadaceae bacterium
ACGATGCCTTGGCACAGGGCAAGGAAGGGGAGAAGCGGAGGCGTTTTCATGGAAAATTGCTGGACATTGCACGTCAAGGGGCTGGGAAAGCTTTCGGAAGTAAATGTCACTGTGGCGCCCCTGACTTTGTTTGTCGGGGACAATAACAGCGGCAAAAGCTACCTGATGGGACTGCTGTACACCTTGCTGAATATCCGCTTTTATGCGCATGGCTATGACTTGTGCCTGAAGTCCGAGGAATACGGGGAATGCGCTAGTCTGGTCTTGGAGAAGTTGGAGTCATGCCGTCAGGGCAGAAAGATTGTCTGGGAGATGGATGGGACGGCGCAGGAAAGCTTTGCGAGGCTGCTCAATAAAGTTCTGAGAAAGAATATCAAACGGATAGCCAGGCGGACCTTCAATACAGATATTTCCATTGGGAAAATTTCCATCGAGTTCCCGCGCCATGAGGTGCGGAGGCGCATTATATTGACATGTCGGAAGGAAGGGGAAGAGGAAAATCGCATCTACATCGTGAGGCCGGACGGCTATAACAGCGGCAGGGCACGGGAAGCGGAGTCCCTGCAAGAGATGGCGTTTTTCGTCGGCTTTTTGCTGGAATACATGCTCAAGCAGGGCTTCAAGAGAAATTCCATGGCAGATGCCAATTACCTTCCCTCATCCCGCACGGGATTCCTGCTGGCATACAAGCCCTTGATTGGCGCATCCCTGGCAGACGCATATGATTTCGGGAAAGAGGCCGGGTTCCAAGGGAAGCTGACGCGGCCATGCAGCGACTTCCTGAAGAATCTTGCGCAGCTTTCGCAGGAGGGAGCGACAGAGACGTTTCGCCCGGTGGTCGAGTTCATTGAGCAGAGGATGGTGTGCGGGCGTGTCGGGCTTCATGGGGATACCCCGCAACCGTCCATTCTCTACCGCTCCGAGACCGCTGGGGTTGAACTGCCAATGCATCTGGCTTCCGGTGTGGTCACAGAGCTTGCGCCCTTGCTGCTGCTCCTGCAGTATCAGCCAGATATCCACGCGATATTCATGGAGGAGCCGGAAACAGGATTGCACCCGAAGTTGCAGCTTCTGATGGCGCAGGTGATCATCCGCATCCTGAACATGGGGATTCCGATGTTTGTCACGACCCATAGCGACAATATTCTGCAACATATCAACAACATGATAAAACTCTCCAACCAGCCAACGGCTAGGAAGAAGAAACTTTTGGAGAAATATGGTTATGACGGGAAGATGGATCTCTTGTCCGGCAAAGATGTGAGCATGTACCAGTTCGACGTGGGAGAGGGCGACGGGCATTCCGTTGTGCAACCGTTGACCTACAACAGCTACGGATTTGAGGTTCCCACCTTCAACGGCACCTTCCGGGAACTCCTGCGGGAGTCAAGGGCTTTCGAGTCGGACGGGGATGAGGATGATGAATGATTTCGGCAATGTTGCGGACGGGCTCATGGACCTGCTCAACCCGCAGATATGCACCCGCCATTCCTGCCGGGAAATGTTCTTTCTTGATGAGAAAGCAGAGGCTGGTTGCGCGAGAATCCATCTCTCCAGCAGGTTTCCCTGTCTCCATGTCCGCCAAATGGACAAGTGGGTGTTTCCCGTCCTGAAAAACCAAAAATGTGCGGATCATCTTGTGTTGGCCTATGATTCCAGGCGCAATGCATGGGGACTCCACATTTTTGAAATGACGAAGACGGTGTCGAACTCGAAATGGCGCGACAAGATTTTGCCGCAGTTTTCCGGGGGGCTTGCCAATGCGTATGCTATCTCCGGGGTGCTTCGGATACCGTCGTTTTCCGCTGTTACGGCGCATTGTTGCTATCGGTTCGATGGAAACAGGACTTCCCCGGTCGAGATGAAGATGGAAACGGGAAAGAAAGCGGGGAGCGACTGGACAGAGGGGGAAACCTTCTGCTTGGAGGAATTTCCCGGCTTGCCCATCCGCAAGAGCCTTCTGCACCTGGATGAGGAAAGCGGGGAGATGAATCTTGGGAAACCATTGGAATTATAGATGCAGTGGCATGATGTACGGAAGGAGAAGGTGGTGCAGATGAAGATCATCATACTGGCAGGGGGCGGGGGGACGCGGCTGTTCCCGCTTTCCAGGAAGAGCCGTCCGAAGCAGTTCCTGACCATTGACAAGGATGCCTCCCTTCTGGGGGAGACCATCGAGCGGTTCCGCAACATGATCCGCCCGGAGGACATCGTGGTGGTGACCAATGAGTCCTATGTCCACCACGTCAGGACGGAACTCCGCGCCAGTGGCGCGGAGGGGGCGCACATCGTCATGGAGCCGACGGCGAGGAACACAGCCCCGGCGATTGCCCTTGCGGCGAAGTTCTGCCTGGACAAGCTGGGCTCCTCCGAGGACGAGGTCATGTTCATCT
>JAFSWY010000286.1 GCA_017444295.1 Selenomonadaceae bacterium
CCAGCCCTCTTTCCAAAGCCGCCATGTCCACCTTCGCCAAATCCGCCTTTGCCATGCCGCCGTGCATCTTGAGGGCCCGCACCGTCGCCACGATGACCACGGCATCGGGATGGATTCCGGCGAAACGGCACTTGATGTCCAGGAACTTCTCCGCTCCCAAATCCGCGCCGAAGCCAGCCTCCGTCACCACATAGTCCGCAAATTTCAGGGCAAACTTCGTCGCCATGACACTGTTGCAGCCATGGGCGATATTCGCGAAAGGGCCGCCGTGGATAAAGGCAGGCGTTCCTTCCAGGGTCTGCACGAGATTGGGCTTGATGGCATCCTTGAAGAGAATCGTCAGGGCGCCCGTGACACCCAGCTCCTTCGCCCGCACGGCACGGCCGTCCCGTGTGTAGGCAACGACAATCTCCCCCAGCCGCCGCTTCATGTCCTCCAGGTCATTTGCGAGGCAGAGAATCGCCATCATCTCCGAGGCCACGGTGATATCAAAGCCCGTCTCGCGGGGGACGCCGTGGGCCGTCCCGCCAAGGCCGACGACCACCTGGCGGAGGGCGCGGTCATTGAGGTCCAGCACGCGTTTCCAGACCACCCGGCGCACATCGATATCCAAGGCATTCCCCTGCTGGATATGATTGTCGATGACCGCTGCCAATAGATTATGGGCCGTCGTGATGGCATGGAAATCCCCTGTGAAGTGCAGGTTGATATCCTCCATGGGAACCACCTGGGCATAGCCACCGCCCGCAGCACCGCCCTTGAGTCCGAAGCAGGGCCCTAGGGAAGGCTCCCGGAGAGCAACCGCCACCTTCTTCCCCTGCTTGCAAAAGGCATCCGCAAGGCCGACGCTCGTGGTCGTCTTCCCCTCCCCTGCCGGTGTCGGGTTGATGGCGGTCACCAGCACCAGTTTCGCATTGGGACGGTCTTTCACCCTTTCCCATGTATCAAGAGTGATTTTCGCCTTGTACTTTCCGTAAAATTCCAGCTCGTCTTCCGGGATATCCAGCTTCGCGGCAATCTCACGGATATGCCGCATCCGGGCATCCTGGGCAATTTCCACATCGGTCTTCATCTGTCATGCACCTCGCATATCAAAACATAAGATTCTTTCCATCAACGCTTCATCTGCATCTCCATGGCCTTCACCACGTTCTGCATGAGCATGGCGACGGTGAGAAGGCCCACGCCGCCGGGAACAGGGGTGATGGCGCCCGCCACTTCCTTCACCTGCTCGAAATCCACATCCCCCACCAGTTTCTTCGGCGCAATGCGGTTAATGCCCACATCGATGACCGCCGCCCCCGGCTTCACCATGTCCGCCGTGACGAAATTCGGCTTGCCGATGGCTGCCACGAGGATATCCGCCTCACGGGTGATTTCCGCCAGATTCGCCGTATGGGAATGGCATACCGTCACCGTGGCATTTTTTGACAAGAGCAGGTGGAACATGGGCTTGCCCACGATATTGCTGCGCCCTATGACCACGGCGTGCTTGCCGTCCATGGGAATGTCCGCCAGTTCCAGCATGCGGATGCAACCGGCAGGCGTACAGGGAACAAGCGCATCCTCTCCCGTCACGAGGCGGCCCACATTCACGGGATGGAAACCGTCCACATCCTTGGCCGGGTCGATGCGGTTGAGTATCTCCGGCTCATCCGCCGCAATCTGCTTCGGCAAGGGAAGCTGGACGAGTATCCCATGAATCTTCGAATCCCCATTCAATGCGTCGATCTTCTCAAGCAGCGCCTCCTTTGTCGTGTCCTCCGGCATGGAGATGACCTCCGAATAGATGCCGAGCTCCTCGCAGGATTTGTGCTTGTTCCGCACATAGACCTGGGATGCGGGATTCTCTCCCACGATGATGACGGCAAGCCCCGGCGCTATGCCGTACTTCTCCTTCAGTTCCGCGGCCTTCGTCCCCGCGTCCTCCTTGAACTTCTGGGCAAACACCCTGCCCTCCAAAATTCTCGCTGCCATAAAATTTCCTCCTCCAAAGGAATCCATCAGAGATACAAAGCCATCCAGGTACAGGCAAACATCGCCAAAGACACGATCCCGTTCCTCATGAAGTAAACCTGTGTCACGCGATGGAAATCATCCGGCTTGACAATGCTGTGCTGGTATACCAGCGTCCCTGCCGCAATCCCCACGCCGATGAAATAGACGGCGTGGATCTGGAGCATGATGCCAAGAACTATGAAACAGGCAATGCTCACGGCATGCAAAACTTTTGCAATGGCGAGCGCGCCCTTCGCCGTGAAGGCCGTTGCCAGGGAATGAAGGCCATGGCTCTTGTCGAAGGCCTCATCCTGCGCTCCGTAGACCGCATCGAACATCCCGATCCAAAGAGCCACTGCCACGCAAAGGACAACGAGAGGCGGGTCTATCGTTCCCCGTATCGCCACCCATGCCCCCGCAGGAGCCATGGCAATCGCCACGCCGAGAAGGAGATGGCAAAGGCAGGTGAACCGCTTTGCGTAGGGATAGATGAGAAAGGGGATCGCCGCCACCGGCAGAAGCTTGATGCAGATGGGATTGAGCTGCAGGACTGCCACGAGGAAAACCATGAGGTAAATTGCAATGGATATCTTCGCCGCCCGGGGCGACACATCCCCCCGAACCATGGCGCGGTAGGAAAGGCGCTCCTGCTGCCTGTCGTACTTGAGGTCGGCGAGATTGTCCAAGGCAAGGGCCGCGCTCCGCGCCCCGCCAATGGCCACCGTAATCCAGAAAAGCTCCCAAAGGGGCGGCACTCCCCCTGCCGCCAAGAATGCGCTCATGTAGGCAAAGGGAAGGGCAAACACCATATGATGAAGGGCGATATTATTGACATGTGCACGGATGCTCACGAAAACACTCCACTCCTAATCCAATCCCAGTTCTCTCCACTTTTCATCGACCTTCCGGCGGATCTCCTCCGTCATCTCGATCTCGTCCGGCCATTCCCTGGAATGGCCTTCCTCCGGCCATGTCTTCGTGGCGTCGATGCCGAGCTTCGCCCCCCATTTCGCCATGGGGGAGGAATGATCGAGGACATCCAGGGGCCCCTCCACGATTTCCAGGTCGTGCTTCGCGTCAATGTTGTTGTAGACCCGCCACCAGACCTCGTTGAGGTCCTGCACGTTCACATGGGCATCCACCACGATGATCATCTTCACGTTCATCATCTGTCCCATGCCCCAGAAGGCATGCATGACCTTCCGCGCCTGCATGGGGAAGCTCTTCCTGATGGAAACGATGACGCAGTCGTGGAACACCCCCTCCAGGGGCATGTTGATGTCCACGACCTCCGGCAGCATCTGCTGGAGAAGCGGCAGGAAGATGCGCTCCGTGGCCTTCGCCAGATAGCAGTCCTCCATGGGCGGCTTTCCCACCACCGTTGCGAAATAGATGGGATTCCTGCGATGGGTGATGCAGGTCACATGGAACACGGGATAGTCATCCGCCAGGGAATAATAGCCCGTATGGTCGCCAAAGGGCCCCTCGCGGCGCATCTCGTCCGTCCTCACATAGCCCTCCAGAATGATTTCCGCATGGGCTGGGACCTCCAGATCCACCGTCTTGCACTTCACCATCTCCACGGATTTATGGCGAAGGAAGCCCGCAAAGACCATCTCGTCAATATCCCTGGGAAGGGGCGCCGTCGCCGCATAGGTCAGCACCGGGTCCGTGCCGATGGCCACCGCCGCCTCGATGCGCTCCCCGCCCTTCGCCTTCATGTCCCGGAAGTTCTCCGCGCCGTTTTTGTGGATATGCCAGTGCATCCCCGTGGTCCTGCTGTCGTATTTCTGCAGGCGGTACATCCCCACATTGCGCTTGCCCGTGGCCGGGTTCTTCGTGAAGACCAGGGGCAGGGTCACAAAAGGCCCGCCATCCTGCGGCCAGCATTTGAGGATGGGGATCTTGTCCAGATCCGGCTCCTCCATGACCACTTCCTGGCAGGGCGCGTTCTTGACGTATTTGGGGAAATTGATGGCCTTCTTCGCCATGGGGATCAGGGAGACCACGCTGAACTTGTTCTGGAGGGAGACATAGGGAATCTTGAGGATTTCCCGGATCTCCTCCGCGATATCGTCCAGCTTCTCCACCCCCAGGGCCAGCGCCATGCGCTCGTAGCTCCCGAAGGCATTCATGAGCACGGGCATGTCATAGCCCTTCACATTCTCAAAAAGGAGGGCGACGTTCCCCTTGCCCTCCATCTTCGACACACGGTCCGTGATTTCCGTGATCTCCAGTTCGCAGTCCACCTCCGCCCGTATCCGCTTGAGCAGGCCGCGTTTCTCCAGTTCCTCGATGAACTCGCGTAAATCCTTGTATGCCACGACAATTCTCTCCCCTATTTCCCCAAAATATAGCGCACAATAAGATATCCAACCTCATACAACAGGATCATGGGCAAGGCCAGCATGGACTGGGTGAACACGTCCGGCGTCGGCGTGATGATGGCCCCGATCACGAAGGAAAGGAAGATCACCGTTCTCTGGTGCTTCTTCAGGAAGGCGGACCCTATGATGCCAAGCTTTCCCAGAATCGTGATGGCAAGAGGCAGTTCAAACACAAACCCGAAGGGCAGGACAAAAGTGATGACGAAATCGAAATACTTGTTGACGGAAAACATCGCCTCCAAGCTCTCATCGCCAAAGCCCATGAAAAATTTGACCGCCGCCGGCAGGACGAAGAAGAAGGAAAATGCCAGCCCTCCGAAAAACAGCCCAACGGAAACGGGCACCACAACCCCGATGACCTTGCGCTCGTGGTGGGTCAATGCCGGCAGCAAAAAGCGCCAGACATGGTAAAAAACCACAGGCAGGGCAATGAGAAAGCCCGCAACGACTGCCACCTTCAAATAAGTGAAGAATGCCTCCGACGGCTGCATATAATAGAGCTTCCCCACAGGCAGGGTCAGCCAGTGCATGATATCATCAATGAAAAAGTACGCAATGCCGCTGCCGACAGCCACGGCAAGCAGGCTCCGAATCAGGCGCGATCGAAGTTCCTCCAGATGCTTCACCAGGGACATGCTGCCATCATCCAGGGATTCCGATGGCGTTTCTTCTTCCGCAGCCTCAGGCAACTGCGCCTCGATTATCTTTTCTTCTGACATGGATGCTCCCTACCCGGTCTATTTCTTCTCGGCCTCTTCCGTCTTGGCCGCCAATGCCTGCGGCTCCTCCGTCACATTTACCGGGTCGTCCTCCTTGTTCGCATGCTTGAACTCCTTGATGCTTTTCCCAAGTGCCTTGCCCACATCCGGCAATTTCCCCGGGCCAAACAGCACCAGGCCAATGACGAGAATAATCAAGAGTTCCGGCACACCTAATCCAAACATACAAAATCCCCCTATCGCAAATCTCCACTATTTCTTCTTATTTCTTACTTATGTTATTATACATTGCACAAGTGAAAATCTCAATTACGAAAAACGCCCCTGCAAAATGCAAAGGCGGTTCCTCTCATAGCTTTTGTTGTTCTTCCAATTGCGCCCGCACCGACTCCTGCGTGGGGGGACAATACCCCGATGCAGCCGATACGGAAGAAGTTTCCGGCTCCTGTGCTGCTGTTTCCTTGGGCGGAGCGGCCTCCTCCCCTGCCGTCGGCACTGTTTCCGCAGCTTCCGGAGCTCTGGCAGCAGCCGGTGCAGAGGGCCTTTCAACCGGTTCATCCGGTGCATTGATCGCCGCCTGAAGCGCATTGGACGCCTTGCGGAATTCCCTCATTCCCTTGCCCACGGCACGCCCAAGCTCCGGCAGCTTACTCGGGCCGAAAACGATAAGACCCACGACGAGTATGAGTATGAATTCCGGCAGCCCAATCCCAAACATGTTATCGTCTCTCCTTAAAAATCACGTTCTGCGATGAAATCCGCCACCATGAGGAAGGCTTCCCGTATGTCCTCCGGCAAATCCTCAGGCAGCACCTCCCTGGCCCGCTGCAGATACCCATCTGCCCTGGCCTTGGCGAAATCCACCCCATCACTGGCCTTCACGATGGAAATCGCCCGTTCCAGCATTTCATCCGTCATATTGGAATCCGTGACGATCCGTTCCAGCTCCTCACGGTCCGGGCTTTCATTCAAAGCTCGTATGACAGGCAGTGTCACAATGCCCTGCCGGATATCATTCCCGGCAGGCTTGCCGATTTTCTCCTCTGTCTGCTCAATATCAAGGATGTCATCCGTAATCTGGAAAGCCATGCCAATGCAATGGCCATACTCCGCCAGCCGCTTTGTTTTCTCCTCCGGCATGCCGGAGACAACACCGCCCAGTTCGCAGCAAATCTCCAGGAAATCTGCCGTCTTTTTCTGGATGCGGTTGTAATAATCCTCCACATCCCGCGAGGCCATATATACCTGGCGGTTCTGGATAATCTCTCCCGTGCTCAGGTCTCCCACCAGCTCTGCCAGCCGGTGGTAGATATAATTGCCATAATCCTTCGACGACACCAGCCGGAAGGCCTGGGCAAAGATGTAATCACCGCTCAGAATGGATATCTGGTTGCCCCATTTCGCATTGGCCGTGGGAACGCCCCTCCGTGTGCCGGCCTCATCGATGACATCGTCATGGACGAGGGAAGCCGTATGGATGAGCTCCAAAGCCGCAGCCAGCGGAAGCAAGTGCTTGAGCTCAAAATCAGGGCCTCCTCGAGCTGCCAGCAGACAAAGCGCCGGACGGATGCGCTTCCCTCCGGCCGACACCAGATGCTCACCGATCTCCTGCACAATATCCACCGGCGAGTCCACAGCCGCCAAGAGCTCATCCTCCAGCTGCTCCAAATCACGCTTTATCGTATCAAACATCGGGTTCGACAAATCCATCACCTACAAAAAAAAATAACATACTTATTCATTTTACTACATCGGGAAAGATTTGTCATGGGAATTTGTCAATCAATTTTTCTATCCTGATTCTCTTGTGCAGCAGCACATATCAGCGAAGCGGAAAGGGAAGCAAAGGCCATCAAACGGGCGGTCATAGTGACCCCCTTGACATTGACGAACAGAAGCACGCTTAATTAAAGAAGGATGTTGCAGAATCACCTCTGCAACATCCTTCTTGGTCACAAGCAATCGATAAGCATGCTCCCAACACTGCTGTAAACCTTCCGGGCCTTCTTCCTGATGTCCTCCCGGGCAGTTTCCACCGTGAAGCCTTGAAAGGCTTCCAGCATGGGAAGGTCATTGGTCTCATCACCAATGGCATAGATTTCCGGGGACTCCCATCCCATGAGTTCCACAAGCTTTTCAATGCCCTGGCGCTTGCTGATGCCTTTTGGCGTAATGTCCAGGCTGCACCGATTGGGATAGGCATGGACGATTTCCCCGAACTGTGCATTGATGGACGCGCTGACGGCCGCAGCCTCTTCCGGTTCCGGATACCCCAGGGAAAACTGGTGGATCTGAGGCAGCCATGGGATATCCGGTTCCCTGATCTTCACAATCTGAAACTCCCACTGCCCCGCCTCACGGGCAATCCATGAGCCCTCCCTTTCATGGTAGAGATAAGTGCAATCCACCGCTGAGAATGCAAAATGAAAGGAACGGCGCACACCGGGATCTTTCACCATCGCTGCCAAAGCATCCAAGGGAATCGTCCCCTGCCAAAGGGGAGTTCCGTCGGCACGGCAAATGAGTCCGCCGTTATTGCTGACGACATAGTCGAAGCCTATACCATAATGATGCAGCTGCGGGGCAAGCATGCCATAATCGCGCCCGGTCACCACGCCGAACCTATTCCCTTTGGCACGCCATTGGCGAACTCCCTCCACATCCTCAGCGGAAATCCGCTCCTCGCGGAACAAGGTGCCATCATAGTCGCTGGCAGCTATTTTCATGACTTTTGCACTCCTTTCCCCCTGCCGGCAAGGCAGTCCCCCATGCAGCAAACCGCCTCATAGGGACGCAGAACCCCTTTTGCCGGCATTGGATGTGTGGCAACCAACAGTTCTGTCTGATCCATCCCTTGCGGCTCATAATGTACTTTCTCGCTGCTGAAATTCACCAATGTCGTGACTTCCTTGCCTGCCCATTGGCGCCGGAAGGCATAGATCATATCCCCGAGCCCGGTCCATTCCACATAGTTCCCCCGCTGCAGAACCTCGGATGCTTTTCCTGACCTGCGCAAGCGGCTGAGCTTGCGATAGAAGGACAGGACGGACCCCTCCGCCACAGACTCCGTTTCCACGCAATATGTCGCGTAATCCTCATGTACGGGAAGCCACGGCTCGCCTGTCGTAAAGCCTGCGTGTCTTTCCATCGTCCACTGCATGGGGGTACGGGCATTGTCCCGGCTGTACCTTTGGACGAACCTCATCGCCACATCCTCCGCATAGCCTTCCTCCCGTGCCAGTTCATACTGCCCGTGGGAGGAAATGTCATTGTAATCCTCGATGGAACCCCATGACACATTGTCCATGCCAAGTTCCTGCCCCTCATAGACAAAGGGTGTGCCGCGCAAGGTGAAGAGCAGGAGCGCCATGGCCTTTGCAGCATGCACGGGATCCGCATCATCGGGAAAGAAATGCCGAACACACCGTGGCTGATCGTGATTCTCGAAGAAAATGGGATACCAGCCATTGTCCGCCGTTGCTTTCTGGCTGGCCGTCAGGCATTTCTTGAGGGCAGGGATGATTTCCGGCCGATATCCTGTGGCCTGACACCAGATCTCCCCATTCGTGAACTCCAGATTCGTATGGCTGAACTCGAAGAGCATGTCAAATACCCCCTGCTCCCCCACCCAGTCATGGAGTTCTTCCGGGCCGACACTGTTGGCCTCTGCCACAGTGAAAATATCCTTCCCATCAAAGACCTTCTCACGGAATTCCCGCAGGAAATCGAGGATGCCATTGGTATTCGCTGTCATGGAATGGATATTTACCATGCCATCCGCACTGTCCGGCGGGCCATCCCGAAATTCCTGCGGCTTCTTGATGTAGACGATGGCATCGATGCGGAAACCTCCGACACCTTTCTCCAGCCAAAAATTCGCAGCATCGTAAAGAGCCTGCCGGACCTCAGGATTTTCCCAGTTCAGGTCCGGCTGTTCCTTGGCAAAGGTGTGAAGGTAATACTGCTGCCGTTCCTCGCACCAGGTCCAGGCACTGCCGCCGAAAATCGAGCGCCAATTCGTGGGCGCGGAACCATCAGGGTTCGCATTTCTCCAGATATACCAGTCCGACTTGCCATTATCGCGGCCTGTCCTGGATTCCAGAAACCATGCATGCCGATCTGACGTGTGGTTGTAAACGAGATCCATGACGATGCGGATATTCCGCTTCCCTGCCTCGGCAATGAGTTCTTCCATGTCCTCCATCGTCCCGTAGGAAGGGTCGATATCGGTATAGTCTGCAATATCATATCCGTTGTCCACCATGGGGGAAGGGTAGACCGGCGTGAGCCAGACCGCCCCGACACCCAGGCTTCCCAAATAGTCCAATTTGCTCGTGATACCCGGAATATCCCCCTGCCCGCTGCCCGTCGTATCCAGGAAACTCTTGGGATAGACCTGGTACACCAGGGTTTTCTGCCACCATTTCAACTGTCCCATAGCAATGTTCTCCTCTCAGAAGCTCAGGATTTCCGTCTCCCCTGCCTTGACCTCCTGGTTCCTGCTCTTGGCCATCTGCATGTAGTCGGCAGAATTCGTGACCGCCATGATGACCGTGTTCTTGTACCCAGCCTTGCGAATCACATCTGCATCGAACCGGATCAAAGGCGTGCCGGCCTTTACATGGGCACCCTGTTCCGTCAAGACCTGGAAGCCCTGGCCCTGAAGTTTTACCGTATCAATGCCGATATGGATCAGAAGCTCCGCACCGTTTTCCAGACGAAGTCCGACAGCATGGAGGCTTTCCTCCATAATCATCGTGACCTCCGCATCCGCCGGGGCAACCACCGTGTCGCTGGTTGGCTCGATTGCAACGCCATCCCCCATCATCTTCTGGGAGAACATATCATCCTCCACTTCCGTCATATCCATCAGTCTGCCGGAAACAAAGGCCTGCAGCTTCATGGACAGATCCTTGCTGCCTGCCGCCGCTTCGTTCTTCGTCTCTGCCATCGCCGGCACCGCCTCAATGGATTCCCCTTTCAGCAATGCGTCGAAATATCCGCGCACCTGGGGGACAGAAAGCCCCACAATCACCTGAATGGCATGGCCGTTCTTGACCAGTCCGAAGGCACCTGCTTTCGTGAATTTCGACACGGCAGCGACCTTGTCTGGATTGGCAACCGTCACCCGCAGTCGCGTCGCGCAATTCGTGACCTCCTTGATGTTGCCTGGGCCGCCGAGATTGTCGAGGAATACTTTCGCCTTGATGGCAAGGGCGTTGTCCGCAAGGCCCATTTCCTCCATTTCCTTCTTGGCCTCGTACTCCGCCTTGGAAAAGAGCTTGTCCTCCACATCATCCGCCGTACGTCCCGGGGTGGGATAATCATTCTTCAGGATGAGGAAGCGGAACACGAAAAAGTAGATGGCCGTGAAGCAGAGACCTATGCCGATCTGCATCAGGTAAGTACCCGCATGATAAGGGAACAGGGGGATCCAGTTCTGCACAAAGGCATCGATCAGGCCGCCGCCGAAGTTGCCGGAAAGCCCGATGAAATACAAGGTTGCGGAAAGGGTAGCCGCGAGTGTGGCATGAACGAAATAAAGAAGGGGCGCAACAAAGAGGAAGGTGAATTCCAGAGGCTCCGTGATGCCGCAAAGCATGGCGGTCAAAGTTGCAGGAATCAGGAGAGCCGCCGTCTTTTTTCGCTTCTCCGGTTTCGCGCACACATAGATGGCGAGTGCCGCACCGGGAAGACCGAAGATCTTTGAACTGCCATGGAGGGCAAAGCCGCCTTCCGGAAACATCTCACTGAGGCTGTGGGCACTGGTCG
Source organism: Selenomonadaceae bacterium (assembly GCA_017444295.1). Classification (GTDB taxonomy): domain Bacteria; phylum Bacillota; class Negativicutes; order Selenomonadales; family Selenomonadaceae; genus UBA3796. Next base: position 10,877 of record JAFSWY010000286.1, read on the forward strand.
CAAAATCATTCAAATGCTGAAGCCAATATGCCTGGATACCGCCATCACAGACCGCAGGGCCAAAGATGAAGGGAAGGTAGATGAAATGATGGAGTCCCGCAGGAAGCAGGATGCGCTCCGAAAAGGTATAGGCCCAAACGCCGACAATGCCACTGGTCTTGAGGAAATCCTGGAACTGCATGATCACATGCTGAATCGATGGCCAGACCAGGCAGAACAGGAAAGCCATGGGAATCATGACAGCAAACCCGATGGCCACCACGAAGGCAGGCCCCTTGAAAATACCGAGCCAGTCCGGGATATCCGTATCATAGAAGCGATTGTGGAGCCATGCCGTGATGCAGGCAATGAAGATGGAGCCGAGCATGCCCATGTCCAGAGTCTTGATGTTGGCGATCATGGCCAGCCCCGTTCCCGGCCCGGCATTCTGGGAGAAGTCCACTCCAAAGAAGCTGCCATGCAATGTCAGAAAACCTGAAATGAAGTAATTGAACAGCATGTAGATGACAAAGGATTCCATGGCGCAGCGCGCAGGCTCCTTCTTTGCAAAGCCAATCGGCACGGCAATCGCGAACAGGATCGGCATCTGGGCAAACACCGTCCAGGCTCCCTGCTCTGCCACAAACCAGAAATCATACCATAGGGTTCCCGGCGCTGCAAAAGAACCAAACAGCCCCTCGTTCTTGCAGACAATGGATATTGCCACGGCAAGTCCGAAGAAGGCGAACAGGATGACCGGGGTATACATAGCTCCGCCGAATCTCTGCATTCCCTGCATGACACGGTCTTTGCTGAGTGTCATTTTCATTCCCTCCCAAATTACATTCCACCGTTGTGGATTCAACAATCCGTACTTCAAGATATCTTGTAGTCCAATCTTAACGTAAAAACCCCGCGAACGCAATAGTTTCACGGGGTTTCGGCACATTGTCCTCACTTTGGTATTTGGTTCGTTTCCTGTACTTTGGTACATGGCCCTTCATGGATGCCATCAAGATAAAGACGGTACTTCACATACCATACCTCGACCAGCATGAAATACGGCAGCATGGACTGGAAGGGAGTGCGATTATCCTCTCTCTCATAAATTTGGAAACCGGCAGGCGATACATAAAGATTTGCCGTGGACAGGCTGGCCAGTGTATTGTCGTGAAGTTTCGTAATAGAAAGGAACGGGATTTCCTGCAGCTGCAGTTGACGTGCGAACTCAACAACCAAAGGCGTCTCCCCGGAAAGAGACACAAAGATGAACAGATCATCCTTCGTCAGATCCTGCGCGATGGAATAAAACTCTTCCTTTCCCGCTACTTCATAAATCAGTACGTTGTCATAGAAAAAAAGGCGCTTCAGTTCCTGCACTACATTGCTCTGGACATAACCCGAGGCAAAGGCAAACACACGATTTGCCTCATGGACCAGACGGCTGGCCGCATCAAAATTGCGTTGGAAAATCTTTGCCGATGTCTGCGCATAAAATTCCCGTAGATCCTTCAGCACATCCTCATGGGAATGGATTTCTGCCGGTGCCTCCATCTTGAGCCGCGCCTTCAATTCACCAAAGCCGTCAAAGCCCAGCTTCTGGGCAAAGCGCACCACCGTTGTGCTGGATACGGCACATTCCTGCGCCAATTTATGAATGGATATATGGCGTACCTCTTTCCGGTGCTGGAATATGTACTTCCAGATGGCCATATCGGTATCTCCCAGATCCTTTCGATGTCGATTGATAAGTTCCTCCAACTGCATCACTGCATCCCTCCGCCATTATCCTACCATTTTTCCGCCTTGCGCTCAAGGCAGATATTTTTCTCCTGCAGAACTGCGGTATTCTGCATCGGCAAGGCATGGGAGCAGGGCATCCTCAGGCGGTCTGCCCGTGGTATTCCACCCGGCGGACCTCGCTCACCTTGTTCTTCTCATCCACCATGACGACCAGAGGCTGGTAGCCTCTTGCCTCCTCTTCGGAGAAAAAGGCATAGGCCATGATGATGACCACATCCCCCGGCTGGACACAGCGGGCCGCCGCGCCATTCAGGCAGACAACGCCGGAACCGCGGGGTCCCGGTATGGTATAGGTCTCCAGGCGGGCGCCATTGTTGTTGTCCACCACCTGCACCCGCTCATTCGGCAGGATGCCTGCCTGCTCCATGAGTTCCTCATCGATGGTGATGCTTCCCATATATTGGAGATTTGCCTCCGTGACCGTTGCGCAGTGGATCTTTCCCTTGAGCAGATTCAACATCATGGCCTATCCCCGTCCTCCTTCCAGAATCACATTGTCAATCAGCCGGGTCTTCCCAATCTTCACGGCGATTGCCAGCAAGGCATCCTCCGTGACCTTTTCCATGGGCTGCAGGGCAGGGAAGGAAAAGAGTTCCACATAATCGATGGATGCCAGGGGCTCTCCCTGGATTTCCTTTCTCACAAGTCCCTTGAGCGTTCCCGCATCCCTTTCCCCGCCCTCGAAGGCTTTTTCTGCATTTCTCAGGCTGCGCGACAGGACACAGGCCGCCTCCTTTTCTTCCGGCGACAGGTAGGCGTTGCGGGAACTCCTTGCCAGCCCGCTTTCCTCCCGCACGATGGGAACCATGTTGATGTGCACGTTGAGATTCAGATCCTCCACGAAGCGGCGGATCACCACCACCTGCTGCGCATCCTTCTGCCCGAAGAAGGCCTCGTCTGCGCGGGAGAGATTGATGAGCTTCGTGACCACAGTGGCCACCCCGCGGAAATGCCCCGGGCGCTGCGCCCCGCAGAGCTTGTTCGTGATGTCGCCGTCCACCTGCACATAGGTGCAATATCCATCCGGATACATCCCCGAAGGCTCCGGATGGAACACCGCATCCACGGGAATACCCTCCAGCAGCCTGCAATCCTCCTCGAAACGGCGAGGATAGGCATCATAGTCCTCATTGGGGCCGAACTGCGTCGGATTGACAAAGACCGACGCAATCACCACGTCGCATTTTTCCCGTGCTGCCCGCATCAGCGAAAGATGCCCCTCATGCAGGGCTCCCATTGTCGGAACCAGGCCGATTCGTTTGTCTGCCTCTTTCTGTGCCCCGGCAAAATCACGGATCTCCTGAACGGTACGCAATACTTTCATTTCCCCGTCTCCTCTCTAAGGCATGTTAAATTCACGAAATCTTTGCCTCCGCCAACCCTAATGTTTCCTTCTCATTCCTGCGGGCGAAGTAATTCGCCAGAATGGAACCGGAAATATTGTGCCATACGCTGAAGATCGCCCCGGGCAGTGCCGCTGTTGGATTGAAATACAGGATGGCAAGACTGGCTGCCATGCCGGAGTTCTGCATGCCGACCTCAATGGCCACCGTGCGGGACTTTTGCGGATTCATGCGCAGTGCCTTCGCGGCGCCGTAGCCCAGCAGGAGGCCGAAGAAATTGTGCAGTATGACCACCATGGCCATGCTCGGCCCAACCTCGAGGAGCTTGCCGGAGGAAAGCGCCACGACGCAGCCCACCAGCAGGACGATACAGATGACCGACACCAGGGGCATGACCGGCATCACGCGCTCCACCTGGCGCTCCGCGAAATGATGCGCAAGAAGTCCCAAAAGTACGGGGGCCAGCACCATTTCCGCAATGGAGATCATCATTGCCGTAAAGGACACGTCAATCCATGCGCCGGCCAATGCCCAGGTCAAAAACGGTGTCACAAGGGGAGCTAGAAGCGTTGTCGTCATGGTCATCGAGACCGACAGGGCCACATCCCCCTTCGCCAGATAGGAAATGACATTCGAGGCCGTGCCGCCCGGGCATGTCCCCACCAGAACCACGCCGATGGCAAGCTCCGGCGGCAGCGCAAAGAGCCTGATGAGCGCCAGAGCCGCCAATGGCATGATGATGAATTGCGCCATCACTCCAATGCCCACTTCCCAGGGATGCCTCAGCACATTGCGGAAGTCCTCCACTCGCAGCGTCATCCCCATTCCGAACATGACAACCCCAAGCATCCAGGACACATAAGGGCCGATCCAGGAAAGCGCCCCCGGACGGACAACCCCAAGCACTGCCACGGCAATCACCAAAACCGCCATGTTGTCGACCAGTTTCTTGATCAGATTTCTCACAGCCAAACCCTCCAGTTCCAAAGATTTTCAACACACCTTGGCAAAAGACGCAAAAATGCACCTTTCAGGCCAGACCCGAAAGGTGCATACGTATCCTTCAAAAAGGGCGCAGTTACCCTCTCCTGTCTCGGTCTGCAACCAGATCCAAGCAGCAGTTTGCATTACATGAAAAGTGCCTTGAAAAGTATGACTCACACCGAAGGCGGGATGTCATCTTTTGCCATGCCCCTATGCTATCACACAAGAAGGGTAAATGCAAGATATTGATGTACTTACTTTATTTGCTTATACTAGAATCCGTTACGGATTCTGCATGAGACGTCAGACGCGCTTTCGCGCGGCTGTAGCGTGTGCAACGCGCGTATATCCGATTTCCATCGGATATTAGTATTAACGGACAATCACGGAAACGCCGTCCGGTATGACAACGACAGAGGCATCCTTCCCCTTGATTTCCATGGCGCGCTGGAAAGCTTCCTCGAAAGTTGCGGCGTGCTGCATATGCATATCACGGATCATCTGCGGGTCGCACATGTCCGTCACGAGGAACACCGTGTACTTGTCAAGGATACGGGCAAGGATCTGCATCTCCCATTGGTCCGGAATGGTCTCGTTGCGCGGAACCTTGGCAACCCTGTCCAAAAGAGCCCGCGGCGACTCGGCTTCCTTGAGCGTCCGATAGAAAGACTCCCCGCCATGGCCGTCATTGCAGGCTGAAACCATGATGATGATGCCGCCCTCCTTGCAGGTCGCCTCTGCGGCGGTCATGCCCTTGACAGACTGGTAGATGTTCTGGTCAAGAGGATAGCCCCCGTTGGTCGTGATGGCAATATCGGCAGGCTGTTTCTTGACCTCTGCCATCTTCATCACAAACTGGCAACCGGTAAGATGAGCCTTTTCCCTGTCTCCTGCAAAAGCCGCAATCACTTTTTTCTCTGCGTCAATCACGACATTCAGGATAAAGGCCAGCTTTGCCTGCTCGGCAGCGTACAGCATGTCCTTGTGGATGGGATTGTTCTCCAGGATGCCCGTACGCGCATAGGGGCTGGCAATGAACTCGCTGCAATGGTTCGCCATAACCGTTGTGGCAGATGCAATGCCGGGCAGGACGGATTTCCGTCCGCCGGAAAAACCTGCAAAGAAATGGGACTCAATGAACCCTTCCGCGATGAGCAGGTCGGTATCCACAGCGACCTTGTTGATGAGCAGCTTGCCGCCGGAGGGCAAAGTGCCGAGATCTGCCATCTCGTCCTCATGGGAACGATGGATGACAATGTGCTCCTCCTTGACGATCTTTTCCCCGTATTTCTGCACGAGTTCCTCATGGGTTGTCGGACGATGGAAACCAGTGGCAATGAGAATGGTGATGTCGATGTCGGGATTTGCCTCGCGAATGCGGCGCAACAGGATCGGCATGGTCACCTTGCTGGGCACCGGGCGCGTATGGTCGCTGGATATGATGACCATCCGCTTCTTACCCTTGACCAGGTCCTCCAGCTTTGCACTGCCGATGGGATTGTCCATGGCGCGCTCGACAATCTCCTCCTGGGAACCCTCCATCTTTGTGCTTCCGGAATCGGATTCCAGGACGCCAAGGAAATTATGGTCCGGAATTTCAATGGGAACATGGGATTTGTGATAGGGAATCTTCAATTTCATGCAATCCACTCCTTCGTCTTTGTACGTCAATAATAGTTTCTATGGATTTCGATGCTGCCTTATTGGCTGTCTCACCGCACATCCTCGCCACATTTCGCCTTGATGGCTGCCTTATGGTTGTACATGGCGACATCGGCCATCTTCGCCACAGCGGCAAAGTCCATGCCCTGCACATAGATTGCAAGGCCGCGGGCCACAGATACGCCAAGGGTATCCCCTGCCGCCTCGAAATGCTCCTGCGCAATCCTCTCATCAAAGGTGCGCAAAAGTTCCTCCCGATTCTCATAATCCTGGCTCTCCAGGATGGCCGCAAACTCATCGCCGCCGATGCGATAGACGGGGCTGTGGTCGAAAACCTTGCAGATGACCTGGGCAGCATGGCGGAGAAGCACATTGCCCGACTCATGGCCATATTGGTCATTGACCTTCTTCAGGAAATTCACGTCGAAGATGACCACACCATAGGAAAGGCCGGAGCCAACTTTCTTCTGGGCATCCAGCTCCCCGCCCTTGCTCATGTAGGCCGCAGTATTGCGAAGGCCCGTCAGCTTGTCGCGGTAGACATAGACCTCCAGCTTCGCAGCCATCTCACGGATGCTCCGCACCAGAAGCCCCAGTTCATTGCCGGACTCATAGGAAATCTCCACACTGAGATCCCCGGAGGCAATGCGTTTCGCCGCCTCCGTCATTCCGGCCAGCGGATGGATGGCATAGGATGCCAGGGCAATACTTCCCAGGGATACCAGCATCGCAACGATGAGGATGGCCGCCACCAGATGCATCAGGATGCGGTTGCGCTCGTCATGCACCTTGCTCAAAGGCGTCGCAATGCCAAGCCACATGCCATTGGCAAGATAGATCTCGATCTCCTGGAATTCCGGGTTCGGCTGGAACAGGGAACCCTGGGGCCGGTCCCGATGATAGAGCACGACACCGTTGCGGTTCATGAGATAGACATAACCGTAATTATAGATGGACATGCGCCGCAGTTCCTGAATGATGAAATTGAAGTCGATGTCCATGCCGATGACCCCAACGAGCTTGCCTTCGACAAAAATGGGAGCCACATAGGAAATGACATAGGACTTGGCTGTGGGATCCACATAGGGCTCAATCCATGTGGCACATTTGCTCCTGATGGGAATATAGTACCAGCCGACACTCCTCACATCATCGGAGGAATAGAGGGCAAGGTCGATGGGATCCCGTTCCACGAAAGACGGCAGCGCCCCTTCCCAACGGACATCTTCACGCCCCAAGGAAAAGCCGCCCTTGGTCCCGGCAATTTCCGGCACCAGCCGCAAATAGTAGGCAATGCTCCCATCCGTCCCATAGGCGATGGCACTGAAGCTCTTCTCCATGGTCTTGAGGTAGTTTTCCCGATAGGCGGCATCCCCTGCCAGCCTCTCATAGCTTTCAATGCCATTGACCGCCTGAAGCTTCATGCCGTTCACTGCCTGCCGTACACAGAAGAAGGTGCGGTTCAGCCGTTCGCGGCAGATGACACTCATGGCATGCAGGGAATCATCCGCATGGGATTCCGCGAGATGGCTCATGGCCGCAGAACTTCCCCAGCCCAATACTGCCGCCAGCAGGAACACCGTCAGCGCCACCAGGAACACAACCTCCATCATGATGGAACGACGATAGCGCAGCAGCAGATAAAGCATCAGGACAAGATACATGTCCATCATGGCAATGCATTCCAAGAGAAAATGCAGCCATGTTCCCATGTAATTCATTCCATAGATCTGGTAGATATCCAGATAAATGACAACTGCGGGAAACAGGACATAGAAACCCAGTGCCATGACCCATGCCTTGTAGATCCTGTCCTTGGTCTGGCTGCTCTTCGAGGTTTCCTGGTACACAGCTTCCTTCTTCGGAGAATAAAAGCCGTAACCCTTGCTGACAAGGAAGAAAAACCAGGCAAGCCCGAAGAAAACCGCCAAGAAGAAATCATTGATGAAGCAGGCGAGCATATACTCCGAAAACGTCGCAGTCTTTCCCGAGCCAAGCCAGCCTGCAAGTGCCTCCAGTTCTGAATGAGAGGCTGTCAATGTACGGAAGGCCGATGTCACGATAAAGGTGGCGGCCAGACATACAAGAAACTTCCTGAGTGTATGCGTCGTAATGGGAAATGCCGTTTCCCCTTCCCCGACAGGCCATCTGTGCCAGAGAAAATATGGCAGATACCCTGCGAGGAATACCCAGGCTCCCCGCCAAAAGACCGGGCCCCCGCTTCCAATCCCTGCAGAAGAAAGCTCATAAAGTTCCGGTGCTGCAAGCAATCCTCCCACATACACACCAACTGCTGCCACCGGTCCCCACATAAGCCCCAGGACAGGCGGAAGGAACGTGGCAAGCCCGATGATTTTGGGAGGAAGCACAAGCACCTGGCCCGCATATGCTGCAACCAGCCAGTACAAGAATGCTGACAGGCAAAACCGATACATTCCCTGTTTCACATGCCACCCTCCTCATCCATATCAATGCGAAAGGCCCTGCATGCCTCTGTGCCGTATTTCTCCTTGAGCTGCTCCCGCAGAGGACGCACCCGCGCCTTGAATACCTCCAGCTCCTCCGGCGTGAGGTCTGTGATTTCCAGCCCATCTTCGGCAAACTGCACCCGTATCTTCGTTTCCTCTGCTTCCAGATAATCCCGTCCCCATTCGCATGCCTCCCGCATCTTTGCGCGAAGCAGTGCCTGTGTCTTGGGCTCCAATTGGTCAAAGGTCTTGCGGTTGGCAACGAAAAGATAGTTCTCATACAGATAGTTCCAGACCGTCATGTACTTCTGTATCTCGTTGAGATGGCCGGATTTCATGAGGAAAAACCCGTTTTCCTGCCCTTCGATGAACCCCTGACGAATGGCGATGTTGAGCTCGCTCCAGCCCAAGGGAATCGGATCCGCCCCAAGCGCCGCAAAGAAAAGCCGATAGACCTCGCCGCCCAGCACACGGATCCGCATGCCCTGAAGGTCCTCCGGTGTCCGCATGGGATTGCGGTTGCTGGTCAGCTGTCGCATGGCATTATGGGTCGAGCCGAGATACACCAGACCGTATTCGGCCAGGACCTTCTCATAATAGGCTCCCCCGGTATCGTCAATCACCTGCCGTGCCTCCTGGTAACTGGAAAAGGACCAGGGAATCGTCGCAACCTCCAGCCGCGGGTC
>JAFSWY010000287.1 GCA_017444295.1 Selenomonadaceae bacterium
ACAGGCACGCGAAAAACACAAGGGACATCACATATACCATGACGGGGACGCGCCTCCCTTCTCCTTGGAACAGGCGAACCAACCCATAGGAAATGACCGCCATCCCCAAGCCGAGGGAAAAGTCCTGCGTCAAGGGCAGGATGAGCAGCAACGCCAAGCCACTGACATGCTCCGCAGATGTCCTCATGTGGCACCGCCCCATCCGCGCCATCAGCGCATATCCCGCCCCCACAAGCGCGGGAGCCGTAATCGCGCCGAAGGACGCGAAGGATGCCATCACAGGCTCGCAAAAGAGGCAAAGAGCCAACACGGCAGCCGCCGTCCATGCGGCGCATCTTCCCTTTGCTCCCGCAGCCGCCCCAAGCGCGGACTCCGGGGCAAGCACAAGCGGAAAGCACCCTGCCCATGTGCCCACGCAGCTTGCGCCGCAGACTGCGGCAGAGATGCTCTTTCCCCTTCGCTGCCAAAGCGACGCCCTCACGCCCTCCACCGCCATCATCTGAAAGACGGCAAGGACAAAAATGACCTCCGGCATGGCAAGCCCCTCCGCAAGGCAAAGCTGCCCCGCCGTCCTGTCCAGTCCTTCCGGCAAAAGGAACGGCGCATCCGGCAGCACCCAAAAGCCTCCGACAAAGGAATATGCCGCAGTCAGCAACATACCAAGGGGGATGGCAAAGGATTTTCTCCAAACGAGCAGAGCCACCGTCAGCACGATGCCCACGAGGGAATAAAACGCCACGGGGTCTGCCAAATCCCCCGGCATAATGATGCCGATCGGCGCACCGACAAGCAACCTTCCCTGTATCAGGCCAAGAAAAATCAGCATCAGCCCCACCGCCATCGGCAAAAGCCTCCGCAGATGGCGCGGAAACGCCTGCAGCACATACGAGCGAAGCCGCGTCGCAAGAAACACTACAGAAAGCAGCGACGCAAAGAACGAGGCTCCCAATGCTGCCTGCCAACTATGCCCGTGGGAAAGAATCACCAAATATGCCAACCAACCCACAAGCGCAGGGTTGCAAGCCGCCGCCAACGGAAGCCTGAGCCAGCCCAACAGCGCCGTCGCCGCAAGGGAAACAAGCACGCAAGCCGTATATGCGCCCGTGAAATCCATCCCGGTCCGCACGAGCAACGACGGAACCACCGTCAGCCCCGGCACCATCCCGAAGCCCATGGCAAGCCCCGCAAAAATCTCCTGCCGCATGACTCCTGCCTCCTATGGATTACCCCCGCACATTTCCAATTTCTGATTCTGCCATAATGAGAGCCGACAAGGGCATCCTTTTTCTGATGCTCCATATCCCAGAAAGTGTAGCGATTGCGCCCATGCTCTTTGGTCCAGTAGAGGGCGGCATCCACTGTCGCTGCATCTGCGGTAGATTAGGCATTCTCTCCATTTCCTGCATGTTCCGACAGGCTGGACAATTCTTGCAGCTTCTTGCGTAATATCTCCTTATCCGGCAGTTGCAATTGATACTGCGCCACCATCATAGGAGAAAGTGTCCGGCTCATGGCATACTCGACCACCTCATCATCTTTGGACGCGCACAACAGCAGCCCCACACTCGGATTCTCATCCGACTTTTTGATCTGCCTGTCCAACCCTTCCAGATAGAAATCCATCTTGGAAACGTACTCCGGCTTGAATTTCCCCACCTTCAGCTCCACCGCCACAAGGCAATGCAGGCTGCGATGAAAGAACAGAAGGTCAATCCGATAATCCTCGCCACCAACCTGTATCGGATATTCCTCACCCACAAAAGTGAAATCCTTGCCCATCTCGAGAATAAATCCCCGCATTCCCTTGACCAGCGCTTTACGGAAATCATTTTCGTGGAAGGTATCCGGCAAATCGAGAAATTCCACCACATATTGGTCAAGAAACGGATTCTGCTGCAATTGCAGCGGCTCCGGCAGCGGCTTGCTTTTGGAAAGCATATACCGCTCATAATAGCCGCTGTCCATCTGTCGCTCAAGCTGACGCTTGCTGTATCGCTCCTTAATGGCAAGACGCATATAAAATTCCCGTTCTTCTTCACTGTTGCACCCGGACAGAATAAGCAGATGATTCGTCCAGCTTAATTGTGTCACCAATGGTGACACTTTTTCGTTTCCCGCATAGGTCTCATAAAACTGCTTCATACGATAGAGCCCACGGCGATTGAAGCCCTTGATGCCGGGAAATCGGCGCTGAATGTAATCGGAAAGCGAATCAATATATCCTTCTCCGTAATTCGCTGCTCTCGATTTTTCCGAAAGAAACTTCCCAACGCGCTGGTACATAAGTATCAGCTCCTCATTTACCTTGCGATAAGCGTTGCTGCGGGCTCTCTCTATAATCTGTGTTATTTCAGCGAACGTACTGTCAAGCTCGTTCATCGCCCATTTCACCTCAGTTAGTTCCTGCACGGGTTCTTACTTCACCACAATATTCACCAATTTCTTCGGAACGCAGATCACCTTCACGATGGTCTTGCCCGCCGTGAGCTCCTTCGCCCGCGGCAGCTCGCGCGCTACCTTTTCCATCTCCGCGCGGTCAATATCCGCAGGAATCGTCACCTTGTCGCGCACCTTGCCGTTGATCTGGAGCACGATCTCCACCTCATCCAGCACGATGGCCGACGCATCGTAGCCGGGCCATTTCTGCTGATGCACGCTGCCCTCGCCGAACATACGGCTCCAAAGTTCCTCCGCGATGTGCGGCACAAAGGGCGCCAGCATCTTCAGCAGATTCTCCGCGACCTCGCGCGCAAGCCCTGCGTTCAGCGCCTTGTCCTGGAACGCATAGAGCGCGTTCACCAG